>CAXRJA010000036.1:0-4936 GCA_964230965.1 Acholeplasmataceae bacterium
ATCGTTAGTCCGATATTAAAAGATTATGATACTGCAAGAACGAGATATTTGATTAATCCAACAGGTCAATTTCTGCAAGGTGGTCCAAACGGAGATGCTGGATTAACTGGAAGAAAAATTATTGTGGACACATATGGTGGCTTTGCACCACATGGAGGCGGTGCATTTTCTGGTAAAGATGCAACAAAAGTTGACAGAAGTGCTGCTTATATGGCACGTTATATCGCCAAAAATGTGGTTGCTGCAAATTTATGCGATGTTTGTGAATTAGAAATCGCTTATGCTATTGGTGTATCAGAACCCGTCAGTTTTTTTATAGATTGTCATGGCACTGAAAAGGTTGCGCTTACTAACCTTAAAAATGCAATTCAACATATATTTGATTTAAGACCAAGTCATATTATCGAAGCATTAGCACTTAAAAACCCAATCTATTCACAAACAGCCGCCTACGGACATTTTGGACAAGATAACACTACCTTTCCCTGGGAAAGGTTGGATAAAGTTGATAAACTAAGAGAAATACTATATAATTATATTAAGGAATATTAGATGAGTGAGCTATTTAAAAAAATTGAGAAGCTAGAACAAAAAAGAAAAGAGTTGTTTTCAAGCTACACAAAATTTATGACTATCGCAGTTGTATCGATACTTATTGCCATACTTTTGAGTATTTTATCAGAATTTTACTTTTTGTTTGTTGTTGGATTAATTCCAGCTTTCATTTTTTTTAGTAAAGCCCAAGCACTTTCAAAACAATTTAAAAACACAATAAAAGACGAGCTTGTTCACATCGTTTTAGAAGATAAATTTGATGAAGTATTTTATGATAGACATCAGTCTATTTCTGAATCAATTATTAATGAGACAGGTCTAGTCAAAAGACCAGATCGTTTTTCAGGAGAAGATTACATTAGAGGAAAATACAAAGGTGTGTCTTTTGAAGTTAGCGATGTAACGCTCAGAGAACGTAGAGAGCATGTAGATTCTAAAGGAAACAGAACAGTCACGTATCCGGTGTATTTTAAAGGACGTTGGTACAAATATAAGTTTCCTAAGAATTTTAAAGGATCACTTAAAATATGCGAATCATATCCGAGAGAAAGGCGAGGCTTAGAAAAGGTAGAAACCGAAAGTATCGCATTCAATAAAAAATTTAGGTTATTTGCATCTGAAAAGCAATATGCCTTCTATCATTTAACTCCAATTATGATGGAAAAATTGTTAGAATTAGAAAAATTACACAGAGGACATATATATTTTTATTACAATAAGGATGAACTCCATATTGGTGTTAATGATTCTCAAGATTATCTAGAGATACCCTTTAATAAGACAATTGATGAAAAAGCAATGAATGCTTTTGAAGGAGATGTTGATCTTATACCTGCAATAATTAATGAATTGAAACTCACTTCAAGTAAATTTAAATAAAAAAGGAGAAGATATATGGAATTTATTTTAGTTTTACTCATCATCATCGTAATACCATTTATTTGGTTTATATCATTACAAAACAGTTTTAGAAGAATGCTTGTAAAAATTGATGAATCTGAATCAGGGATTGATGTTGCATTAACACAACGTTTTGATATGTTAACGAAAATGTATCAAGCTGCTAAAGGTTACATGAAGCATGAAAAAGAAACATTAGAAAGTGTCGTTAAATTACGTCAACCTAAACATGCTGATAACATTAAAGACAAAGAAGCTTTTGCAAATGAAGTTTCAAGAGGTTTATCCGCAATTAATGTTGTTGTAGAACAATATCCTGATTTAAAGGCTTCTGAAAATATTTCTAAGCTTCAAACAGCAACATTTGAAATAGAAGAAAATCTACAAGCAGCAAGACGTGTATACAACTCAAATGTTTCTATGTACAATCAAAAAATCGTTGTATTCCCAAATAGCATTGTTGCAAATATGGGTAAATTCTTAAAAAGAGAATTTTTTGAAGCAGATCCTCTCAAAAGAGAAGATGTTCAATTTGAATTTTAAAAAACGCTTAGGCGTTTTTTTTTATCAAAAAATAGTATTTTCAACAATTGGTTTTCATTGTAATAAAAGCCTTTTTATAGTATCATAAAATAGATAAGGACGTGACTTATGTTTAAAAAACTATTTGATCCATCGAAGCGATTTTTAAAACAAGCAAAAGTGTCAGCAGACCAAATTGTTGCGCTAGAAAAAGAAATGGAATCATTAAAAGATGAAGATTTTATCGCTAGAAAAACCACATTAAAAAAACGCTTTGAAGAGGGAGAAACACTTAAATCACTACAAGTAGAAGCGTATGCTCTTGTGCGAGAAGCATCTAGACGTGTCACAGGCATGTACCCTTATTATGTACAACTTTTAGGGGCAATTGCCATATTTGATGGTAACATTGCTGAAATGAAAACAGGTGAAGGAAAAACCTTAACCTCAGTCATGCCTGCCTTTTTACAAGCACTCAGTGGTGAAGGTGTACATATTGTAACTGTGAACGAATACCTTGCCAAACGTGAAGCTGAGGGAGAAATTGGTGATATCTTCAGATTTTTAGGTCTCACCGTAGGCTTAAATTTAAGAGAACTCACAAGAGAACAAAAACGAGAAGCGTATGATTGTGATATTTTATATTCAACGAACAGTGAACTAGGATTTGATTACTTAAGAGACCATATGGTGCTATATGCAAAAGATATGGTCGCTCAAAGAGGTCTTAATTTTGCAATAATCGATGAGATTGATTCTATTTTAATTGATGAGGCACGTACACCACTTATTATTTCAGGTGGTGCTAAAAATAACCAAAATTTATATCAATCTGCAGATCGTTTTTCAAAATCATTACGTGATGAAGATTTTGAGATTGATATTGAATCTAAAACGATTGAACTGACGCAATCAGGAATTGTTAAAGCAGAACAAATATTTAAAATAGACAATTTATATGATTTAAAATATGTCACCCTTGTGCATCATATAAACAATGCATTAAGAGCAAATTATTTGATGTTCAAAGACAAAGAATATGTTGTTGCTGAAAACCAAGTACTGATTGTCGATCAATTTACTGGCCGTATATTAAAAGGTCGTCAATTTTCTGAAGGACTTCATCAAGCCTTAGAAGCAAAAGAAAATGTACAAATTAAAAAAGAAACAGTGACAGTTGCAACCATCACCTACCAAAACTTTTTTAGAATGTATAAAAAACTTTCTGGGATGACGGGTACTGCAAAAACCGAAGAAGAAGAATTCAGAGATATTTATAATATGGAAGTCATCGAGATTTCAACCAATGAACCACTTATCAGAAAAGATGAACCTGATTATTTATTTGCATCTTCAGATGCAAAATTTGAAGCTTTAGTGAACGAAGTTGAAAAAAGACATCAACTTGGACAACCGATTCTAATAGGTACAATCGCGGTTGAAACATCTGAAGAGTTATCGATGATGCTTAAAAAGAGACGCATTCCACATGAAATTTTAAATGCTAAAAATCATGAAAGAGAAGCTGATATTATTGCTAAAGCGGGTCAAAAAGGGTCTGTTACAATTGCGACAAACATGGCTGGACGTGGAACTGATATTAAGTTAGGTGAGGGAGTAAAAGACCTTGGTGGGTTGGCTGTCATTGGTTCGGAGCGTCATGAATCAAGACGTATTGATAATCAGTTACGTGGACGTTCTGGTCGACAAGGAGATCCTGGATATTCAAGATTTTATTTATCTGCAGATGATGAACTTATGGTGCGTTTCGGTGGTGAGACATTTAAACAACGCATGATGATGCTAGAACGTCTCAATGCAAGTAGCAATGAACCGCTTTCTTCTAAAATTTTCACAAGATTTGTAACAAATGCACAAAAACGTATTGAAGGCAATAACTATGATGCACGTAAAAATGTATTAAAATATGATGACGTATTAAGAAAACAACGTGAAATCATTTATAAAGAACGTCGAGATGTTTTATTACTAGAGTCGATTGAACCTCAAGTATTAAGTGCGATTCAGCGTACATTAACTTCAGAAGTGAAACAATATACAACCGTCATTGATAAAGAAACAAACGTGGACATAGAGTCCTTATTTCAACATATTACAAATACATATATCAAACCAGACGTTCTCACCAAAAATATGATTGAAAACCATGGTTTCGAAGAGATTCAAACGACCATTTTAGATCTAGCCCACAATGAAATGCAAACAAAAAAAGAAAATACACCAGAAGTTGTATATAACGAATTTTTAAAAGTCATCATGTTACGTGTGATTGATACATACTGGACACAACACATTGATACAATGAGTGAACTCAGACAAGGTGTATCACTACAATCATATGGACAAAACAATCCTCTTACAATGTATCAACAAGAGGGACTTAGACTTTTTAATACTATGGTCTTAAATATCTCTAAAGATGTCACAAGATTTGCACTACGTGCACACATACAAATGGATGCTCAAAGAGAGGCAGTTGTTAAAAATACGTCTACGAATCAAGGTCAATTGGATGCACCAAAAAAACCAAGAAAACCAAAAGTAAGACGCAATCGTAATATGAGAGGACGTCCTTTTTAAGCTATGATAGAACGTTATGAACTTAACAAATGGATCGATAATTTTCAAATTAGAATGGATGACATTCAAAAAGCCATCAAGCCTGAATCCATTCAGTCATCTTTAAAAACATTATCAGATGTGATGCAAGCACCTGATTTTTGGTCGAATATAATTGAAGCAAAAAAAGTTACAAAAGAATCTGCACGTTTAGAGAAAAAACTTCAAACGTTTTTGACACTTAAAACAATGTTTGAAGATATACGTATGCTTGCAGATGAATCCAAAGAAGATGCGAGTTTATTTGAACTTTTAGTTTCTGAGATGGATGCATTTGAGACACAAATGAAGGCATATGAAATAGAAGTGTTGTTATCTG
>CAXRJA010000037.1:0-2414 GCA_964230965.1 Acholeplasmataceae bacterium
GATAAAGGTCAAAGCGATGTTTTCTCTACTAAAAAAAATATGACTAACCTTTAAAAAAACATTAGATTTTATTGGTAAGAAAGATATACTTTACTTCATTCGTATTTTAGAAAAAATTTCTAAACAATAGAAAGTAGATGACATGAAAACAATTTTAAGATATTTAAAACCATATCGATTGGGGATTATGATTATCTTCATTTTAGTAGGGACAAGAGCGGTATTAACACTATTACTTCCGCTGATCTTAGGTCTACTAATTAATGAAGGCATCGGTTTAGCAGCGGGCGCGAGTCCAGATACTCAAAAAATCTTGATGTATAGTGGTTATATGCTTTTGGCATCCCTACTCAGTATTATCATTACTGTCAGTAGTGGTTATATGGAAACGACCATTTCATCTAAGTTTGCCAAAACATTAAGAAGAGACTACTATAAAAAAGTTCAACAATTTTCACTTTCTGAGGTGGATGATTTTTCAATTGCATCTCTCATTACAAGATCCACTAATGATATTCGCCAACTTCAAATGAATGTGAACACGATGTTAAGACTCATTATTTTACAACCTGTGTTTGCAACAGGTGCGATTGTTTTTTCTGTGATTCAACAACCCACTTTATCGATGGTTCTTATTGCATCTATTTCAGCACTTATATTTATGATTGCCATTGTTTTTAGCATTGTGTTACCAAGATTTGAAAAAGTACAATTACTCGTCGATAAACTGAATCAAGTGATTCGCGAAAATTTATCTGGGTTACGTGTTGTAAGGGCATTTAACACGCAAAAAGTTCAAGAGAATAAAATTAAAAAAGCCGCAAAAGACTCTATGGATTTAAATATTTTTGTTAATCGTGTATTAACTGTCATGTTTCCTGTGATGTCAGTGATCATGGGTGTGACTTCTGTAGTCATTATTTATTTAGGAAATGAATACTTTTTAGGTGTTGTCCCTGGTTTTGATCCTGGATCACTCATTGCACTTCAACAATATTCTATGCAAGCAATATTAGCATTTATGTTTCTATCATTCACATTTATTATGATTCCAAGAGCATTAATATCTGCAAGACGTGTAGCAGAAGTACTGAATAGACATATTGATATTCAAGATCCAATCGAATCTGCACCATTACCAGAAAAATTTAAAGGTGATATCGAATTTAAAAATGTCAGTTTTCAATATGCTGATGCACCACAACCCATATTAAAAAATATTAGTTTTAAAGCAAAAGTCAATCAAACCACTGCGTTTATTGGTTCTACTGGATCTGGTAAATCCACGTTAATCCACTTAATTCCACGTTTTTATGATGTATCTAAAGGTCAAATATTGATTGATGGTATCGATATTAAATCTATGAAACAACATGATTTGCATACCTTGATTGGGTATGTCCCTCAACAAGGAATATTATTTTCCGGGTCCATTGAAAAAAATATTATGTTTGGTCAAGAAGAAATAAATTCTGAATCTATGAAAAAAGCTGCTAAAATTGCTCAAGCAGATGCATTTATTGAATCTTTTGAAGGTAATTATGATTATTTAATTGCACAAGGTGGTAAAAATGTATCTGGTGGACAAAGACAACGCTTAAGTATAGCAAGAGCGATTGCAAAACAGCCTCGAATATATATATTTGATGATTCCTTTTCTGCACTTGATTATCAAACAGATCAAGCCTTAAGAAAGGCATTAAATCAAGAAATCAAGTCTACGAAACTCATTGTTGCGCAGCGTATCAATTCGATTAAAGATGCAGATCAAATCATCGTACTAGAACAAGGTGAGATCGTAGGTATTGGGACACATGAAAGTCTTCTTAAAGAGAATCAAGTGTATCAAGAAATTGCTTCTTCACAACTTTCGAAGGAGGAATTGAGTCGATGAGTCAACCACAACAAAAATCAAAAGATAAACCAACACGTCCAATGCGTGGTGGTTTTCGTGGAATGGGATACTTTGAAAAAGCGCAAGATTTTAAAGGTACCATGAAAAAGCTTTACCAATACATCAAGCCATATTTAGGAAAAATCTATTTTTCTGGATTTATGTCAGTCTTAGCATCACTTGTGACAGTGCTTGCACCATGGCTACTCGGATTAATGATTTCTGAAGTTGCCATTGCATTTCAAAACGGACGTGAACTATTACCGATTCATATCATTTTTGGATTTGAACTTGAGTTATTAAATATGTCTATTTTAGTCATCTTGCTATACATTTTAGCGGGGATGTTGAGTTATTTCCAAGCATATCTACTGATTGGTATGACACAAGATGTAACCTACCAAATGCGACAAGAAATCGCATTAAAACTCAATAGATTACCACTTTCTTATTTTGATACACAATCATTTGGTGATGTTTTAGGAAGATCTACAAATGATGTTGAGACAATTTCTCAAAC
>CAXRJA010000038.1:0-8275 GCA_964230965.1 Acholeplasmataceae bacterium
TAAACAATGCTAAAGCACTTGCTCAAGCGTTTAAAAAACTAGGATATAGAGTAATAAGTGGTGATACAGATAATCATTTACTTGTCATAGATGTTTATGAGAAATATCAAATCACTGGGCTTGAGGCTCAAAAAACGTTAGATTCCATATACATTACCACTAACAAAAATAACATTCCTTTTGATACGCAAAAACCTAAATATGGAAGCGGATTAAGACTAGGGACGCCTGCAGTTACGACAAGAGGCATGATTGAAGAAGATATGAATCGCATTGCAGCATGGATAGATGACGCATTAAAAAACTTCCAAGATCCTGCTACATTATCTCGTTTGAGAAATGAAATAGAAACATTTACAAAAGGATTTCCACTCGTAAAATAAATTAAAAGCACCAATGGTCATCATTGGTGCTTTTTCATGCAGGGGGAGTGCATGAGATGCTTAGTCGTCGTATTCAACGGATAAAAAGTTTCCATTTAAATCAAAATATAATTCTAAGTCATTATTTAATTCAATTTCATACATACCATCTTCAATTTCAACTTCATCAATGCCAATATTCGGATAATTTGTATTTAAATAATCAAGAATGGCTTCAGGTAGATTTGTTGTTGACACATACATGTCATCATCAACCTCATCATCATCGTCAAAATGATCTTCATACAATTCAAATACTATTTCCAACGCTTGCTCTTGTTCAGGAGTAAACTCCTCTGATTCCCATACGTCTTCAGGTATTGCTTTTACGATCTCTAAGGCTGCTTGTTCTTGTTCTGTTAGTGATCTTCCTAGCATCTCCTCAATTTCAGTTTCATCATAGACGATACTGTTCACTGCAGTGTACCCTTTATTGCCGTCTTTGCCGTTATAAGCGGTGACCTCACCAAGGGTAAAATTGACATCTTCATTTTGATTTAAGTATGTGGACACTTGTTCACACCCTACAATAGAAAACGCAATTAATAATACAGAAGTTAATAATAATAATTTTTTCATAAGATTGTCTCCTTTTTTATTTTTATGCCTACATTATAAAAACAGAATATGAAAACTAGATGAAGAAATAAAAAAACGAACATTTTCATCAAATTTTCATGTTCATTGATACAATAAAGGTAAGGTGAAATGATGAAAATACTTTTAGCTGAAGATCAAAAAACACTCAACACAATTATGAAAGAACGTCTTTCTCATCAAGGGTTCGTGGTGGATGCCGTCTTAGATGGCGAAGAAGCGATTGATATTTTAGAATATATGACATACGATGTCATTATTCTTGATATTATGATGCCTAAAAAAAACGGGTTAGAAGTACTTACATATTTGAGAGGCAACAATATTCAAACACCAGTGTTATTGCTGACTGCCAAAGATAAAGTAGAAGATCGCGTCAAAGGTTTAGAACTTGGTGCAGACGATTATTTAATTAAACCGTTTGCTTTTGAAGAACTTGTTGCGAGACTTCATGCTTTATCAAGAAGGCGAGACCAAAACATTCAAGAAGTTTTAACATGCGGTGATTTAGAAGTGAACACTACAACAAAATCAGTTACACGTCATAAAACATCCATTCATTTGTCAAAGAAAGAATACTTAATAGTAGAATATTTAATGAAACATAAAAATGAAGTTGTTTCAAGAGAACGCCTTGAAAACGTCACATCGGATTATGAGTATGAAGGCTATTCAAACGTCATTGATGTCTTTATTAAAATGATTCGAAAGAAAATCGATCACCCATTCGATAAAAAACTCATTCAAACGGTACGAGGGTTTGGATATTCTATGAGGGAGCCACAATGAGAAAAATAAGCATTAAAGTAAAAATTTTATTATGGTTCTTAGGATTTTTTACGTTATTAATCATCGCGAACCAAGTAGTCTTATTTCAGGCGTCTAACCAAATTGTTACCAATCAATCTGAGGATGAAATGAGATATATCGCAGAAGACGTCTTAGAAGATTTGGTCATGACTGAAAATGGTCCAAGATACATCTATGATGATGACGTTGAACCATTTATATATACTGAAGATGGTGCCCAGTTTATATTTTACGTGGAGGATGTCTTAACGTATGGCACATCTCCAAATGATATGATCACGCAAACCCCTATACGAGTTGGAGAAACACAACGCATTGAAATCGGTGAAACAAATTATGCCATGTATGACGTTTATATTAGTCCTTCTACAACGATGCGTATCATTATAAACATTTCTTCCGTAGATACAAGTGTGAGACAATTATTAATTACTTCTTTGATCCTATCGCCGATCATTTTAATACTTGTTGGATTTGGTGGCTATCTCATATTAAAGAAATCGTTTCAACCCATTAATGATGTCATTCAAACCACACGTCATATTAAAGATACCAAACAATATCACATAAGAATTCCACTTAGAAAAAACGAAGATGAATTGTATCACATGAGTACAATGATCAACGAGATGATTGCATCCACAGAAAATGTGTTAAATAGAGAAAAACAGTTTACATCCAATGTTTCTCATGAATTAAGAACACCGCTTGCAGTGTTAAAAGCACAACTCGAATTTTTAGATGATAAACTTAAAACATCTGAATACAAAAAAGACATGCAAGGCATCTTAAAACAAATGCAATATTTAGAAGATATGGTGAAAACCATATTAATGTTAACAAAGCTTAATGAAGAAAAAACATTCCAAATAGAAAGCATTCCTTTATTTCCTCTCATTGAAAATGTATTAGACAGTTTAAAAGAAGATTACAAAGAAAAACACATTCAAACTAATTTAGAAGGTGATGCATCCATCGCATTTGAAGGTGATATGATGCTTTTGACATCCCTGTTCACAAACCTTATATCCAATGCGATGAAATACAATAAAGACAAGGGAAGTGTGGAAGTATCAATTGCTAAAGTCAATGATAACATTCAAATTAAAGTAAGTGATACAGGGATTGGGATGTCTGAAAACGATTTAAAACACATTCTAGAACCTTTTTACAGATCCGATACGATTCGTACACAACACGAACTAAGTTTAGGTGTTGGTATGACCATCGTATCAAACATTATAAATTATTATAAGGGTAAACTGAATATAACATCCACATTAGGTGAAGGGACAACCTTTATCATCACATTATAAAAAAAGCACTCAAGTGCTTTTTTTATGTATTGAACTTTTTCACAAGTTGCTTCGCGTAATTCAATCCAATTCTGAAGACATCTTTCACGAGATTTCCAGTAAAACTAAAGGCTTCATAATGAATTTCAACGCGTTTATTTTCTTTTCTAATGCCTTTAACAAAAGCACCAATCATTGGTTTTGGTCCACACATAGACACAGATGTGTGATCATCAAGCGCTAGCATATCTAAAGTGAGACGCCCTTTGGTTTGAGAATCAATAATATCAAAACTGAAATTAGGATGTTGTTTTTGGTAATGTGTCAATAAATCAACATGAACGGCATCTTCAAAACTTCTAACAGCATAATATAAATGCGCTGGTTTATCTAATGTATTTTGACTTCTTAAATAACTGATAAAAGGTGTTACACCAATACCACCAGCAATCCACACGTGTTTCTGTTTTTTTGTTTGAAACGTCATATGTCCAAAAGGTTTACTTACATGAATTTTCATGCCTACTTTTAAATCTTTATATAAGTTTTTGGTATGATCTCCTAGTGTTTTGACGGTAAAATAAATACTTGTATCATCTGAACCTGATATCGTAAATGGATGTGTCCCAGACATGATCTTTTTTTGATCCAATTTAATAAATGTAAATTGTCCTGCCTTGAATTTATACGGTTTTTTCATCGTTAATTTGATGTCCATCATCGAATCATTTAAATACGTAATTTCTGATACGCTTCCTGTAAATTTAAAGGCAACATGTTGATAAAAGAGTAACATATATAACGATGATCCGATCCCTAAAAGTGATGTTGAGATCATAAAAATCGATAACGCATCAAAACTTAATAAATCAATCCAAGACGATGCAAAGCTATGATATAACCCGAGTCCGTATGGCAAAATCATGAGTTTATGAATAGATTTAAAATGTTCGTATTTAAATATAAATGATAATAGCGCCATCACAATGAAAAAGATAAATAAGTTTCTTGCAAGCTCTCCAAGATCTTCAACATCAAGTCCAAGATGAGCGTATCTCGCTAAAATAATTAACCCATCATCACTTGCAGTCGTTTGATGTAAAAAGATCAGACCCAAACTACCGATCGCTAACCAACGATGCCAAAAATAAATTTGATCTAATCCGCCAAAAAGCTTCACTAAAAATCGTTGTTTTGTAGAAAGTAAAAAGGTTAAAAATAAGGCCATAAGTATCCAAGATCCAAATAAAGAAGTCACAATTACTTCCAGATTTAAAAACGATTGATTCAACCGTGTTATCCATAAATAACTATTCAATACAAACACAACAACAATAAAGATAAGCCCTCTACCATAGGTTTTTAAATACGTCATAACAAGCCCTCGCTTTTTAATATGTCATCATTATAAAAAGACTATATGAAAGTTTCATGAAAACATGAAAACTTTATGAATATCTTCATTTTCACACCTTGACATATGGTATAATTAGAGCAGGTGAAACATGATATTAACATACGTTAAAAAAATAGGAATGATGGCTATTGTGTTTGCGATTGCAACCACTTTTTCAGCTTGTCAGACAAGTGAAGAGGTGCATTCCGTCACCTTTTATGATTATATGTATACCTCGATTACCATATCTCTTTATGCAACCGAAAATGAAGCGGATGATCATTTTGAAGTCATCAGAAATATGTATGCCATGTATGATGCAATTACCAATAATTATGAAGGACTTCCTAGTGATTCAGATTGCTTAGAAAACATCTATACGATCAATCAACAAAAAGATGTCACATTAGAAATTGATATTGCATTATATGACCTTATTCAAGAAGCGTTATCCATTCAAGCACTCACAGAAGGGTATTTTAATATTGGATTAGGAAAACCAGTAAAAGCTTGGAAAGCATTGATTTCAAACACGCCGAGTGATGTAACGATAGGAACAAATCTCTATGTAAGAACATATGATAGTACGCCTATTTATGCTACATATGAAGTTAAAGCAATTACCGAAACAACATATGAACTTTTTGATGGTGAGACGACCGACGTTTATGATATCCATAAGCTAATTTATGATATTGAAGTCACTCAAACTGCATTTGAACAAACAATGGCAACCATTGATACGATGTCTATCGAAAACAATGACATCTTGTTAGAAGAAGTAAACAATACGTATTACATTACGATATCAGGGTCTGATATCGAACTTGATGTTGGGGCATTTTCTAAAGGATATACGACTGAAAAAGTGAAACAATATTTATTAGAACAAAACGTCCCATATTTTTCAATTTCTGCAGGATCTTCCACCATTAGTGTCGGTCAAAACATCAATAGACCCTCTCAAGATGAAGTGTATATCGTCTCTCTTACTGATCCGATCACATCCCTTCCATTTTTTAAAGAACCATATGGTTTGATTCATATTAAAAATCAATCTCTTGCAACATCTGGAAACTTTGAACAATTTACAATGTATGAAGGTAAAAGATATCATCATTTGATTTCTCCATTGACACTATCTCCAACGCATGATTATGCGGCACTCACGATTGTTGGGGATGATGCAGGACTGTTAGATGCTTTATCCACAGCATTATTTGTGATGCCAAAAGATGTATTTGATCGTTTCATGGAAACACATCAAGCATCGTTAAACATACAAGTGATACGATATAACACAGATAACACCATTGACACGTTTATTTCTGATCTTTATTTTGAGGATCTCATGTCATGAAAAAACTCACAATAAAAACAAAAAGAGACATTATATTGGGTATTGGTGTTGTCATATTTACACTATTTGTTTGGCTTATATTAACATTATCTTTATCTGGTGGTACAGCGACATCTGCAAGCGTCTATTATGGTTCGAATAGAGAAGCCATTGTCAGTATTGATTTTGTTTCCAATCAAGTGAGTATTCATTATTATCAAGACACTCAAACAGAGACAAGATACCCGTATGTAGATTTAAACAATCAAACGATTACACTACTTGGGGACTATGAAGTAAATGGTATCAGACAAGAAGTGGTTATTGGTTATCACTTTGAGGATCAATCCGTTCAAATATTAGAAGAATCCTCTCCTTACAACGTATGTTCTAAACAAGGGATCATTACAAGTGGGGCACTTATATGCTTGCCTAATAGCGTCAGAGTTGAATTTAAAAACGCAGAAGAAGATTTTATTTTATGAGCCAAGTAAAAAAACTGACGCTATACGCAAATTTACTTGCGATTGCCATTGTCTTAAATATATTAGAATCATGGATCAATGTCATTCCAGTTCCTGGTGCGAAAATAGGACTTGCCAATATCGTAACACTTGTGGTCTTAGTCTTATATAGCCCTAAAGATAGCATATTACTTGTTGTGATGCGCGTTATCATTGTCTCATTACTTACAGGGAAACTGCTCAACCCAATCTTTTACATGAGTTTATCAGGTGGGATTTTTGCAAGTCTTGCGATGGCGACAATCTATAAGTTTAATTTCTTTGGCATACCGGGGGTCTCCATTATTGGATCATTCTTTCATACGTTGGGTCAAATTGTTGCAGGAATCTTTGTGATTGGGTCAGTTGCAGTCATCGGATATTTGCCCATTATGCTTGCCGTTTCTGTGCCTGCTGGTATTGCCACAGGCATCATTGCAGTAAAGTTTTTAGACGTATTAAATAATTTTATACAAGTTCGCACGTAATCACTTGATAGTTCTTATTTAATTTGATATAATAACGCTTGCGAAACTTACTATGGTAAATA
This sequence comes from Acholeplasmataceae bacterium, assembly GCA_964230965.1. Lineage (GTDB taxonomy): Bacteria > Bacillota_I > Bacilli_A > Acholeplasmatales > Acholeplasmataceae > UBA8290. The sequence continues at coordinate 6,913 of CAXRJA010000038.1, forward strand.
AGCCATGGCGGAAGGAGAAAAGCATGAGAAAAGACATTCAACCAAAAACACGTTTAGTCGTTTTTCAAGACTCTCAAACAGATAAACAATTCTTAATTGAATCTACCATTTCAACCAAAGATACCGTTGTATTTCAAGGGGACGGGAAAGAATACCCAGTCGTAAAAGTGGAAGTGAGTTCAGACACACACCCATTTTACACTGGACAACAAACGTTTATTCAAGCTGCGGGACGTGTGGACCGTTTCAACAAACGTTACCAACGTGGTCAGCATGCAGTTGAAAAACCTGCAGAAGAAGAAGTCAAAGAAGAAGCACCTGCTGAATCAGAAACACAAGAAGACTAATACAAAAAAGCGTGAGTTTCTCACGTTTTTTATTATCAAAAAAGGAGATCAGTATGTATCATACGTATAAAAATGGATTTATTGAAGTGGTTTGTGGACCGATGTTCGCTGGTAAGACAGAAGAACTTATTCGTCGTATCAAGCGTTTAGAATATGCCAAACAAAACGTCTTAGTGTTTAAACCAGCCATTGATAATCGTTATTCAGTGGAACCTGAAATTGTGTCTCATAACTTAAGTAAAAAACCATCGATTGTTGTGTCATCTTCTCGTGAGATCTTATCTCAAGTAGAAAAAAATACGCATGCGGTTGTGATTGACGAAGCGCAGTTTTTTGATCAAGGCATTGTTGGTGTTGCTGAAACACTTGCAGATCAAGGTATACGTGTGATTGTAGGCGGTCTTGATAGAGATTTTAGGGGTGAACCATTTGGACCTATGCCAGAACTTTTAGCACGCGCCGAGTTTGTTACAAAACTCACAGCAATTTGTGTTAAAAGTGGACTTCCAGCGACACGCACACAACGTATCATCGATGGAAAACCAGCAAATTATCATGATGATACCATATTAGTAGGAGCGTTAGAATCATATGAACCAAGAGCAAGACAATACCACGAAGTGCCAGGAAAAGACGACGCATCTTAAATTCATGCAAGAAGCTTTATTAGAAGCCCAAAAAGCTTTTGATAAAGGGGAAGTACCTGTAGGGGCCGTCATTGTAAAAGATAATCACATCATTGCACGTGCGCACAATTTAAGGCACACTCAAAAACGTGTGGAAGGGCATGCCGAAATGCTTGCGATGATCGAAGCAGCGAACATATTAGGTGATTGGCGTCTAGAAGGGTGTGATTTATATGTGACCTTAGAACCATGTCCAATGTGCGCAGGTGCACTCATTCAAAGTCGGATTCAGTCATTATAGTATGGTGCGAAAGATCTTAAAGCAGGTGCCATCGAATCAAAACTACAATTACTTGATATCCCTTTTAATCACCAAATTAAGGTATGTGG
>CAXRJA010000039.1:0-10842 GCA_964230965.1 Acholeplasmataceae bacterium
TATCACTGTTTTTCCACGACTTATGTGGATAACTTCAAAAATAAAAGTCAATATTTAAATCGACCTTTATTCTTTCCTTTACCTTTTTTAATTTTACTTGGTTGAAACTGATTTGGATTCAAGTTAGACAGATTTGAAGGATCCAGGGACATCATGTGTTTCATCATCTTTTTTTGATTATTAAATGCATCTCTTAGACGATTGACAGCAGCCACCGATAGACCACTCCCTCTTGCAATACGTTCTCTTCTTTTAGAGGATTGATCGATCAATGATGGCTCTTTTCGTTCTTTTATAGTCATTGAATCAATGAGCACAGACATTTCTTTTAAAGGTTTATCGTCAACTTGAGCTGCCTGTTTAGAAAGTCCAGGAATAAGTCCCATAACTTTTTGAATCGAACCCATGCGTTTAATCATTTTAAATTGTTTCTTTAAATCAATATAATTGAAAGTATTATTTTGAATTTTTGTCATTAAGTCTTTGGCATCATCTTCTGATGCTGCTTCTGATGCTTTTTCAACAAGACTCATAACATCACCCATGCCTAAAATACGTGATGCCATACGATCAGGATGAAAGACTTCTAATATCTCAATTTTTTCACCTGATGCTTGAAATTTAATTGGAATGGACGCGACACTTGAAATTGAAAGTGCTGCTCCTCCTCTTGTATCACCATCTAATTTTGTTAAAATTGCACCTGTCGCTTGAATATGTTAGTGAAAGTTTTTTGCAGTAATGGCAGCATCTTGACCCGTCATCGCATCTACAGTTAGTAAAATTTCTGTTGGAGATGTCATTTCCTTAATCATTTTTAACTCATCTAATAATGCGGTATCGATGGAAAGTCGACCTGCGGTATCTATTAATACAACATCATAATGATGCGCTTTAGCATAGATCAATGCTTCTTTAACAATGACATATACATCCATTTGACCTTTTTCAAAAACATCCACTTGAATACTTTGACCTAAAACTTTTAGTTGATCAATGGCTGCAGGACGGTAAATATCTGCAGCCACTAATAACACTTTTTTGTTTTCAGATGTTTTTATTGTTTTTGCAAGCTTTGCAATCGACGTTGTTTTACCAGAACCTTGTAACCCAATAAGCATCATAACAGTGAGTCCAGATGGTTGATAGGATACATATGAAGTTTTTTCACCAAGGATACTCACTAATGTATCATTGACAACTTTTGCAACTTGTTGACCAGGATTTAATCCTTTTATGATTTTTTCACCAAGAGCATTTTCTTTAACGTGATCGGTGAAAGATTTAATAACGCTTAAATGCACATCTGCTTCTAGCAATGCGCGTCTAATTTCTTTTAATGTGCTTGTAATGTCATCTTCGTTTAAATAGCCTTTACCTGATAATCTTCTTAAGGCCATTTGTAAACGAGAACTTAATGTTGTTTCAAACATTATTCATCCATCTCTTTAAGTGTTTTTAAAAGGGTAAGATCTTGAGATTTTTCAAATGTGTCTAACAACGAAAGACGTTTTTGAGCTTTTTCATGTAACTTTAGTTTGCTTTCATATGTCATTAGATGATCTTCAATTTTATGGATGGCATCATGAATGGCACTACGTGATACATGATACGCTTCAGCAATTTCTTTTAAACTAAAATCATCTAAAAAATACGCTTTAAAATACTGTTGTTGCGTCTCAGTCAATAGAGATTCATATTGTAAAAATAATGAAATAATAAGATGTTTCTTTTCTAAATCCATATTAACCCCCATGATCTATGAGTTGCTGCATAAATGCTTCTTTATCAAATACCGCAAGATCATCAATGCCTTCTCCAATGCCAATATATGCAATGGGTACTTTAAGTATCGAAACAATTGGTAAGACGATACCACCTTTAGATGTGCCATCTAATTTTGTAATGACGAGATCTGTGACATCTGTTGCTTCATGAAAAAGTTTTGCTTGAGATACGCCATTTTGACCTGTGGTTGCATCTAAAACTAAATATGTACGTATATCAATGGTGCCGTATGCTTTAGGAATCATGAGTCTCATTTTAGATAATTCAGCCATTAAATGTTGTTTATTTTGAAGTCTACCAGCAGTATCAATCAGTATGACATCCACATCTTTATCTTTGGCAAGTTTTAATCCATCATAAATAACAGAACTCGGATCTTTTGAAGGATTCGTATAAAAGATGACATCACTCTTCTCGGCCCATATTCTTAATTGATTGATTGCTGCTGCACGAAATGTATCTGCAGCAATGATCATCACTTTTTGATTATTACTTATTTGATGTGCAAGCTTTCCAATTGTAGTTGTTTTTCCAACACCATTAACACCAACCATAAATATCACGTGTTTGTCTTTTAGTTGAGCAGCGTCGATGAATAGCATATCAACAAATTGATACAATACATCGAGTAACGATTCATAATCATCTATCGGTGTTTTTTTATTGTTTTCTATTAAGAAATTAATAATATCTGTTGATGTATCTAATCCAACATCTGAGCGTAACAATGCATCTTCTAATGCTTCTAATACGTCTTGATGTAACATTTGATGTTTATCCATTGCTTCTTTAACAGAAAACAAGGTTACATGCGATCTATTGAGTGCTTTTTCATATGAAATTTTAGGTTTTATAGAAAATAAGTTTTTAAAAAATCCCATGATTTCTCCTGCGATTTATTATACCATAAAGAAAAAGACTTCTTCACCTTATATAAGGTGTCGTCGTCTTTTGTCTTTTAGGGAAAAAGGGTCTAAAATTACTTTTAGAGCTTTTATGATATCAAAATTCAATTTATTTGTAAAGAGGATCACTTAAGAATCAGAAGCTGTTTCCTCTTTTTTTATGTAACGACATTTAGGGAATCCGCTACATGCAACAAATTCACCATATTTTGACTTTCTAATGACGAGTTGGCTGCCACATTCTGGACAAGTTTCGTCAAGCATCACTGGTTGTATTTTTTTCATATTGACTTTGGCATTTTCTAACATCGGCATGAACATCTCATAAAATGTTTTTAAAATACTCTGTTTATCATGATTGCCTTCAGAAACTTTATCCAAGTTTGCTTCCATTTCAGCTGTGTAGTCAATATTAATAATATCTTTGAAAAATTTATCTAATTCATCTGATGTTAAAATACCTTGGTCTGTTGGTTGAAGATTTTTCTCTTTCGTGACATATCCTCTATCAATGAGTGTTTTTATGATAGATGCATATGTTGAGGGTCTACCAATGCCTAGTTCATCAAGTTTTTTGATCATGCTTGCTTCATTATATCTAGATTTAGGTTGTGTTTGTTTTTCAATTGAAACAATTTCATCCATTGTAACTGTATCGCCTTGATGGAATTTAGGCAAAAGAATATCTTTATTTTTAGATTCTTCATACACTTTTAAAAACCCATCAAAAATTAATCTCACACCTTTCATATTAAAGTCATGATTGTTAGATGTAAAAGTCACTTTCGTATGTTCTAAAATTGCTGGCGCCATTAAAGATGCAAAAGTTCTTCCATAAATTCTTCCATATAATTTCAAAGCATCCTCAAATAATTTTCCATCTTTAATTGATGATGCATCGACATTTGCCTTAACATATTCAGGTGTATATATCACATTTGTTGGACGAATACCTTCATGTGCATCTTGAGCATTTTGATCTTTTGTTGTTTGGTATTTTCCTAAATACTGTTCACCATAATTTTTTTGAATATACATCATTGCTGCATCAACAAATTCATTTGAAAGTCTTGTAACATCAGTTCTCATGTAGGTGATAAGTCCCGTTGTTTCACCTTTCATCTTGATACCTTCATATAAGTACTGTGCAAGCATCATTGTACGTGGTGGTGTATATCCTAAGTAATTATAGGCATCTCTTTGTAGTGTCGATGTTTTAAACGCTTCTTTTGAATGTCTCTGCTTTTTGTTGACTTCTAATTTTGAGATTGTAAAAGGATTGGTAGCTTCTTTTAAGATAATATCAGATGTTGATTTATCGAGTTGATCTTTATTTCTAATATAGTCTGCTTTGATACTTTGATACGTCGCTTCAATATCAAAATACGTCTTAGGTATAAACGCTTTTATTTCTTTTTCTAAATCAACGATGAGTTTTAATGCAACACTTTGAACACGACCTGCAGATTTAGACTTGATTTTACTTTGAAGTAATGTTGAGAGTTTAAATCCGATAATTCGGTCTAACATACGTCTTGTTTCTTGAGAAGATACAAGACCTATATTTATTTTTCTAGGTTTTTTTACAGCTTCTAATATTTTTTGTTTAGTGATTTCAGAAAACTCAACACGATTTTCTTCTTGAACATCTAAATTTAGAACTTGTGCGATATGCCAAGCAATCGCTTCTCCCTCTCTATCTTGGTCAGTTGCAATTAGGACATCTCTAGATTTTGCTTGTTTTTTTAAATCATTAATAAGTGTTTGTTTACCTCTTATCACTTGATACGTTGGTTCAAAATTTGCTTCAACATCAATACCTAAACCACCTTTACCAGAGGTGGCTAAATCACGAATATGACCTTTAGAAGAGACAACAGTATGTCCCTCACCTAAATAGGATTGAATCGCTTTTGCTTTTGATGGAGATTCTACAATAATCAATTTTTCTTTCATACGTCCTCCGCCTTTTCATAATATAAATAAAAAAGTTTGATGTCAAGTGAAAATGACAAGAAACTTTTTATATATTATAAATATATATTTTTATATGTTTTACTTCTTAAATTTCAGAATTGCATCTTTTACAGGTTTAAAACTTCTTCTATGTATCGGTGTAGGACCGAATGTCATTAACGCTTCAACATGTTTTTTTGTAGGATAACCTTTGTGTTGATCAAATCCGTAATTAGGAAATAATGTGTGCATGTTTTTCATATAGGCATCTCGTGTTGTTTTTGCAACAATGGATGCTGCAGCAATAGAGATGGATTTCTGATCTCCCTTAATAATAGATTCAAGATTTTTATATTCTGGTATCGGCATCGCATCCGTGAGAATAAAATCAGGTTGAATATCTAACCCTTCGATTGCAGCAACCATCGCCTCTTTTGTTGCTCTATATATATTGATACGATCGATATCTTCGACTGATCCAAAAACAACTTTAATCGCAAGTGCATGTTCTTTCACTTGTTCAAGTGCCTTCATGAGTTGTTTTTCTGATAGTTGCTTGGAATCGTTGACATGATTTAAGATGACACCTGGTTTTAAAATAACTGCTGCAGCAACCACTGGCCCAGCAAGTGGTCCTCTTCCTGCCTCATCGACACCACATATATGTGTTTTTCCGATTTGAATGAGCTTATTTTCATATTCGTACATCGAGGATGTCAAACGTAAGCCCTCCAAGTTTATGATTTCTTAAGTCCGTTAAAAATGCATGACATACTCTATCTTCATCGATCAAGCCACCTTTTAAAAGTGCGCCTCTATTTAATGCAATTTTATGAAATGCGCTATCGATATCATCAATGTCATACCTTGATTTTAAAACATCTTGATAATGCGCATGAAGAAATGTGATACCATAATAGACCACTTCTTCTAATGGTAATATTTTATCTTTAATTGCACCTGTGAGAGCTAAATTCAATGCAACCGTCTCATCTTCAAATTTCGGCCATAAGACACCTGGTGAATCTAGAAGTTCAATTTTAGGATGGATGCGGACCCATTGAAGTTGTTTTGTGACACCTGGAGTATTACCTGTTTTCGTTGCTTTTCTTTTCGTTAATGCATTAATGAATGTGGATTTCCCAACATTTGGAATCCCTGTAACTAACACTTTATATATTTTATCTTTTAGTCCTTTTTCATGTCTTTTTTCTTGAAATGGTGCCATTATTTGATCTAATACTTTGATGACTTTTGATGGCATTTTTGCATCTAAAGATGAAACATGAATGGCTGCATGTCCTTGATCAGTAAAATGATTGATAAAGTTTTGTGTTTTCTCTTTATCTGCTAAATCTGACTTGTTTAATATATATAATATTTTCTTCTTAGAGACAACTTCTAGTAATTGAGGATTCAAAGATGATATTGGAATTCTGGCATCTAATAAAACAATGACAATATCCACAAGTGATAACGATGCGCGCAATTCTTTCATTGTTTTGAACATATGCCCAGGATACCATTGTATATTTTGATATTTACTCATAAAGACCTCCAAACGGCCATAATCTAAAGATGACTTTTCCCATGATATCGAATGGATTTACGTGTCCAAATTCAATGCTATCTAGAGAAGATGTACTATTATCGCCTAAAACAAAATACTGTTGTAAGATACCTTCTTCTAATTGAGATCGAATCCATAATTGTTGTTGATCCGTAACAAGATACCCATGACCCGTTACAGAAAGAACTTTTTCATCGTTAATATATAAATATGATTGGCCATTTTCTAATTCGAAGTGGATACGATCACCAGGTATACCAACAAGTCTTTTTACAAAAAAGACAGATTCAGAATCCTTGAATGTCGACAGAGGTATCATCGGATAATCTTCATGATTTACCTCAATCACAATGATGTCGCCTCTTTGAGGTTCATAATTAAAATGAAAAATAAGAATACGATCACCATCATTTAATGTAGGCATCATCGACTGTTGATTCACGTTCGAAGGAATAACAACAAAACTAAAGATAAGTAAAATAAAACTTAATGATACACTGATGAATAAGACCCATTCATTGAATTGTTTTAACATGGAAGAAGTTGTTGATTTTAAAAAAATAGACACACATAAAATGATCAAGAAAACAAAAAACATCGTCAATGAAAAATATTGCGTTGCGTTTGTAAACTGTGTCACATGCGTTATTCTAAACAACATGTAACTTAACAAAATCAAAAAAAGGAAGGCATGTTGATAATACGCTTTGATAATTTTCATTAAGATAAAATATCCTTTAAAACATCGTCTAAATCATAAAGACTCACAGTGACTTCTTTTGCTTTTGTACCTTGTGCATCTTCTACAATACCCGTATCAATGAGTGATTTCACGATATCTTGTGCACGATTAAATCCAATACCAAATTGTTTTTGAATCGAGTTCATAGAGCAACTTTGTTGCTCTACAACAAATCTTGCAACATCTGAAAAAAGTTCATCTAATGACGAAACCTTTTCTATTTTACGTTTTAATTCTTCATGGCCAAACACATAGTTGGTGTCTTGTTGTGCTTTGATCATCGATGTCACTTTATAAATTTCATCATCAGAAATATAAGCACCTTGAAGTCTTACAGGTGCATCACTAATTTTAAGTAGCATATCGCCACGTCCGAGTAATGCTTCTGCACCAGCACCATCTAATATCGTTGTAGAGTCAACAAAAGATGCCACTTTAAATGCTATACGCACTGGAATGTTTGATTTAATCGTTCCTTTAATAACATCGGTTGTTGGGCGTTGCGTTGCAACGATTAAATGAATGCCTGCAGCACGTGCTTTTTGTGTAAGTCTTTGAATAGAATCCTCAACTTCTTTAGATGCGGCCATAATCAAATCAGCTAACTCATCAATAATGATGACAATACGCGACATCTTATCGCCTTCGACAATGCCTTGTGCAATGTTTTCATTATATGATTGAAGATTTCTCGCTCGAGAAGACGCAAAAATCATAAATCTGCGTTCCATTTCTTCAACTGCCCAATTCAGTGCTTGAGAAGCTACTTTACTATCTGTAATCACAGGTGTAATTAAATGTGGTAAATCATTATATGGAGCAAATTCAACCATTTTTGGATCAATAAGAATGAGTCTCAAATCATCTGGTGAATTTTTAAGTAGTAAACTCACTAAAATAGTATTCACACAAACACTTTTACCCGAGTTTGTTGCACCTGCAATGAGGCCATGAGGCATCGATTCAATGTTTACATAGACATGTGATCCATCAATATCCATGCCTAGTGCAACTTGTAATGGTTTATCTGAATCTAAAAATTGTGGATCATCCACAATATTTCCAAAGTGTACCATATCTTTTTTAACATTTGGTACTTCGACACCAACAAAAGGCTTCCCTGGAATTGGTGCTTCAATACGAACAGCTGTTGCGGCAAGACTCATCGTAATGTTGTCTTGAATATTTAAGATTTTTTTAACATTGACACCCGGTTCTAATGCAATCTCATGTCTGGTTACTGTTGGGCCTTTTTTAGAATCAATGACTTGACCTTCGATATTAAAATCAAGAAGTGTTGTATTTAACTGATCGACTTGTTTCATGAGCCATTCAGGTTTTTCTGTAAGATCATTGTCACTTTTTTCAAAGAGTGAGACATCAGGATAAAGGTAAGTTTGTTTGGGTTTTGGAGAAGATTTTGGTGTTGGTTTTATATCTAAAACTTCTTTTTCAGCTGTCTTAACGGGTTCCGTTTGCGTTTGAGAGAAAAAAGAAGATTCCATTGTGACTTGTGCATCATCCGTTGATTCTTCAGGTTCTAAATCAATGGTTGTAACTTCTATTGTCTCTTCTACGATAGGATCATCACCTACAGGATCATTCACACTGATATTTTCTACATTAGGTTCTAGCTTTTTAGGCACTTCTACAACTGGTGCATCTTCATAACGATGACGGGTAATCGGTGAAATCACAGTTTTAGCATTTGATTTTTTAGCTTCTTCTTTTATATCTTCTGGTATATTTTCGTGACCAAAATATGCTTTTCTAGTTTCTGATGTAATAAAATTATTAAATTCATAATATTTTGTGCCATACTTAGACACAGCTTCGTTTTCACTTATCTTTTTTTGCGTACGAAAAGCATCGAGTTCTTTAGTACGATCTCGATTCGTTGAAGTATCAATCGGTAAAGCAATGACATCTTTAACTTTTCTACCAAACATCGGTGACACAAAATGAGATTTTTGATAAATTAGTTTTGAACGTATCCCTTTATGTTTTGATAATTGGTATATTTTAAAAGGTTCTTTTACTTGTTGATGATTATTTGTCATGATTTTCCTCTTCTAATGTTTGATGAATGTCATCATAAATATCATCGATATGACTATCGATTTGTTCATCTTTCTGAAATACTTTTTTAGAATATATTTTAAAAGTTTCTTCTCCAACTATTGCAATCATTGCAGTACCAATTTTTACTAATATACGATCTATGATTTGTTCATTGGTAAAACGTCTAATCCAATATACAGGATTCATCACATTAATTGCAGACATCGATGCTTTTAAAACTTCATCGACACCAAGTTCTTTTGCTTTTTTGACAACTTTTGACTCTTTTACTTTTTTAGTTGTTGTTGTTATATCATACAAAGATGATAAGGTATATCTTCTAAATAATTTTAATAATGGATGTTTGGTCATATGATCAACACGATCGGTAATATAATGATTCAGAAGTAACGATTCATCTAAAGTTAGTTCTAAATATGGGGTTTTAGATTCTGGATAAAATTTACGACTAATATCTAAAATAAGTTCTTGAGATATTTGATATAAGTGCTTAGAAAATCCGACCTCATTTCTAAGCTTTTTATCTTTGAATTGATTTTGTGAACCATCAATTAACATTAAAATCATTTGTTCATCGATGTCATCTTCATCTGCTTTTTTAATTTTTGCTTCTTTTTTTATGTTTAAAAAAATGGCATACATATATATGGTAAGTAACACTAAAAACCCAGTAACGATACCGAGTATAAAACTAATTAAGCTCGAAATATTAAGTTCAATTGGACCTAAACTTAAAAAAATCATCTATTTCCCCTTAACATATTATAGCATGAAGCGTACTGAGTTGTCAGTATGACTTTTCTTGCTATCTTTTTTACATAAATTATGAGATAATAGTTTGACGGAGGGCACCATGAAGCATTTAATAATTTGCGACTTAGATGGGTCATTACTCAATCATGATGGTGATGTCGCTGCATACTCAAAAAAAATATTAAGACATTTAGAGTCTCTTGGTCATAAAGTCATCATTGCAACTGGTAGACCTTATAGTGGCGCGATTCAAATATATCAAGATCTTGGCATTAACAATGTCCTCATCACAGACAATGGTGGATCGATTCAACATCCTAAGAATCCAAGTTTTGAAACGAAAAAAACCTTTATTCCAAAAGCCATTACACATGAATTATTTGAACATACACATCATTATTTAAACTCTGCATTTTATAGCGATGATAAAACAGTGTATGCTTATAAATATGATCCAAGATTGCGTATGTTCTTCTCAAGTTTAGATAAACGCACGGTCATTGATAAACCGTTCACAGAATTTGATGTTGAAGCAACAGGGATTATTTATTTAGTTCAAACTCCATATATTGATACATTTGAAACATATTTCAAAGAAACTTTTAGTGATACATTGTCATTTAGAATGTGGGGAAAAGATCAGAAACATGCCATTTATGAAATATATTTAAAACATATTTCTAAAGCTTCAGCAATAGAAATTGTTAGACAATATTATAATATTGATCATCAAAACACAATCGCATTTGGAGATGGTGTTAATGATGTTGAGATGATTGAATATGCCCATTTAGGTGTTGCTATGAAAAATGCAATGATGTGGAATACAGGAGCATCATTATTAACACCATTTATATTTGGCCCTTTTGGAAGCATGATGAAAAAAGCTTTTGGAACTGTAGGTCCAAAACAAAAAGAACTTGCACAGTTTGCAAGAGACAAAGGTTTACCACTTCCTTTACTTTCAGGCCTTAAAGAAGGTCAAGGGCCATTAGCAGGATTAGGAAGAAACTTTTTCAGATTTATGGGGGTATTCCCATTAGTAT
>CAXRJA010000040.1:0-18209 GCA_964230965.1 Acholeplasmataceae bacterium
ATGCAACGAATGTTGCTTATCAATCGTTTGTTGGTGGACTTGTTGATTTTGATCCAACATCAGAAGCTTTTAAAGCAGAAGTGAAAAGTATGCTTCAATTTTATGGAGACATGGGGATTTTGAAGTTTAGATTAGATGCTGCAAAACACTTTTTTGATAAACCCGGTTTAACAGCGATTGATACCAATGCAGGATTGTATATACTAGAGTTTAAAGCATTCTTACAATCTGAATTTGGTGATGAAGCACATATTGTGTCAGAAGTATTTGAATATAATTACATTAGATATCCAAATTATGTGCTTGGAACTGGATCGGTATTCAATTTTTACGGTGCGATGCATTTAGAACAAAAAGTAGGATTCCAATCATCACGATTTAATTTTGTATCCAGCTTAAGACAATTTTATGAAGCAATGAATGACGTACAACCCAATTATATCGATCATCTTTTTATTGGGAATCATGATATCGACCGACCTGCAACGAGAATTGCCAATATAGATGCAAGAAAACAAACAGTAAAAGCAATGTATACATTACCAGGCAATATTTATCTTTATTATGGAGATGAATTAGATTTATTAGGTAGACGTCAAGAAGGCGTGAATGTTCCTGGTTATGGTACTGCTTATGATGAATTTAGACGTACAGCGTTTTTATGGGGGGACGCTCAAGAAACATCTTGGTTTCCTGATGTTCAAAACATCTCAACACCAAATGTAAATGAAGCCATGGATGATGAAGCCAGTATTTATCATGTGTATCAAACATTTATGCAATTACGTTTAAATTATCCTGCACTGATGTTTGGTGATTTTACACCTTATGAAAATAATGATTATAATATTCAAGGGTTTTACCGAACATACCAAAATGGGGACCAAAAACAAACAATACTTGTGATGATTAATATTTCTCAACAAGCTTCAGAAATCATACTTCCCTCTATTTTAGAAACCATTTATGAAGATAATACATCCATGTTAGGTTTGGATGCATATGGTGTTGGTATATATTTAATTGAAGAGGATCATTAATGTTTCTTTATCGTTACTTTAAACATGGATTTGATTATCCTAATGTATTTAAAAAACTTATTCCAATCAATTTTAAAGTTATCTTATACTTTATCATCTTAACTTTTTTAACGGCGTTTCCACTGAATTATCAAATCATCAGAGAGGAAGGATTTAGATTAGATTTTATCGCTGAAAGTTTTCAACAATCATTTCCTTCTAATAAGATTGATTGTGAGATATCTTTTGCAGGAATTGTATGTGAAGATGACGTATATTTTCAACATGAAGGTGTCACCTACTATGTTGAAACATATGCTTCAAATAAAAACTATGATACGCAATCTGTGATATTATCAGAGGATAAAATTTATTATTTACAAGGTGATAACATTTTAGAGTCTAGAGGATATCAAGGATTTTCTGATACTATCGATATGGGTAACCTTATTTTTAGTAACGAAGAAGAAAAAGCAATATTATGGCAAGCTTTTGGAGAAGGTATTGAAGCATCTTTTGGATCGTATATTATTTTTAATGCGTTACTGACAAATACTGTCATTCAGTTTGTTATTCAGTTTATATTTATTTTATTTTTATCATTTGTCGTTCAACTATTCAAATATCAGTTATCTTCATTTATGACGTATCAAGAAAGTTTAACATTTATCATTTGGATGATGACATTACCAGCAGTATTATCGGTTGTGATTGCATTTATAGAACCTGTATTTGCAAGTGTGATTTATCAATTTATGGTTGGTATTGTAATTATGATTGTGATGCTTAAATATGGAAGAAAATATTACAGATAAAAAAAGACCACATGATGTGGTCTTTTTAATTGATTAAGCTTGTTTTTTCTTCACTATAACAATGGCACCAATAGAAATTAGTGACACTGCACCGACAGCAACACCGATCCAAAGAAGTACGTTTGAAGAGGATGGTATCGACGTAACAGAAGTTGGAGCCTCAAGTATTTCAGTTGTTAATATCATAGTTGTTCTTGCTGGAACATATGCTTCTCCAGAAATAATATCTAATCCATTGATTGCATCACTATCACCTGTAAATGTTAATACATGATAGTTTTTATTTTGAGGAAGCGTTACAGCAGTAAGACCTCCGGTTGGATTATGTCCACTATGAATCACAATCACTTCAGGGTCACTTACTTCCATGCCAACGATACGATACGCAATAGCACTATAGGTTTGATTTGTATCTAAAAATTGTAATCGACTATTGATGAGTTGTGGTTCTGTCATTCTAAAGTGTTCATAAGCTTTTCTAATGTAAATCAATGATTGATAATATTCAAAGACATCATTATATTGTGCTTTTCTATCCCAACGTAATTGATTGACACTATCAGGTGATTCATAAGAGTTATGATCATATCCACCACCTTCAAGTGGTTTACTTCTCATGAATTCTGCACCAGCATGAATAAATGGTACACCTTGAGATGTGAATACAATGGCATTTGCTTGTATTTGCATTTGTTTTAGTATTTCTATATCTCTTGTGACTGAGAATCCAGTAAGGACAAGTTTATCAAAAAGTGTATTATTGTCATGTGCCGATGCATAATTGACAATTTTTTCAGGATCTATATGCCATGCACCAACATAATCAACATCGATGTGTTCTATCCCACCAACAATACCATATTTTAAGCCTTCGAAGTTTGCTGCTAATCCTTCACCTTGTAACCATGCACCATCTGCTGCATTAAATACAGAACCTTTTAATGCATCTCTTGTAACATCATTAAATGCTGCAATATCTTTAAGATTGACGATATTATTTTTTCCAGCTTGTTCAGAAAGTGGAAGAGGAGAAGTGCCACCCATCCAAGGTTCACCATAAATTAATATTGTTGGATCAATATCATATAAATTCTCAGCAAGTGCATTCATTGTTTCAACATCATGAAGTGCCATGAGGTCAAAACGAAGTCCTGATAAATTATATTCTGTCACTAGAAACTCTGTTGAATCTACAATGAATTTTCGCATCATTGAGCGTTCTGAAGCCGTTTCATTTCCTGTACCAGAACCATTTGAGAATCCACCAGTTTCTGTTAAACGGTGATAATAACCAGGAACAAGTTGATGAAAATTAGACATCTCACTTGATCCAGTATGATTATACACAACGTCCATGATGACATGAATGTCATAATTATGTAAACTTTGAACAAGTTGTTTGAATTCACGTACACGTGCACGTCCATCAAAAGGATTAGAAGAGTAAGTTCCCTCAAAGACGTTAAAGTGCATCGGCATATAACCCCAGTTAAACAAGTTGTCATATAAAGGATTTGTTGCAAATTCAACTTCATCAACATAACCAAAATCAGCAATCGGAAGAAGATGCACAGCATTCACACCTAAATCTCTGATGTGATCAAGTCCTGTTGAAACGGTGACACCATTACGATCTGTATAAGTTGTGCCTTTTTCTGCAACACCTAAAAACTTCCCACGGTAAGACTCAGTACCAGTCCAAGAACTGTGAGTGGTTAAATCTCTTACGTGTAATTCATAAATAATATAGTCAGTATTGTTTGAAACATTTTTTGGACGTGAGTTATATTCCCATCCTTCTGGATTAAGTGCATCAAAATTCACAATCATAGATCTTAAAGCATTCGCACCAGCTGAATATGCATAAGGGTCAGTTGTTTCAACAACAATACCACCATTATTAACACTAAACGTATAGTATTTGAAATCGTAATCACCTGATAGACGAACTTCCCATGCACCATTTTCAATACGTGTCATGGTATGTGTTTCAGCAGGGTCTAATTCTAATGATGGTTCGCCTTGATCATTATATTCAGGGTGACCTTGGTTATAAATGTTTAATGTAAGGTCACTTGCAAGTGGTGCCCATACACGAATGATGGTGTCATCACCATCAAAGCTTACACCCAAGTCACCTTCATAAGTATAGAGTGCTTCAAATGCAGTTGTATCATAAATTTTTTCTAGAGACACTGTTTTATTAGCTGTTTGATTATTGCTAAATGTAACTTCTACAGTATAAGTCTTATCAATGGCAAAATCTCCACTAATATTAAATGTTTTTGAATTCGCTGTACCTGTAAGTAATGGATTATTTGAACCGTTTTCATAAACTACGTAATTTGTTACAGTACCCGTTGCAGAGACTTGGACTTGATACATCGGACCCGAAGGGACAAAATTTGCTTGTAAAATACGATCTCTATAATCTGGTATGTTATTATCCAAATCAGCTTGAGAGGTACCAATATTGATATCTTGTTCAACAAAATAAGCGTGCCCACGTCCATTTTCTACAATTTCAACATCGGCTAAATCAATGAAACGATCCCCACCAATTTCTCGGTAACCATTCCAACCACCTTGTTTAATAATGACACCAATCCGAGTTGCTCCAGGATACTCCGTGACTAAGTCGATATCGTAGTAAACACCGTATTCATCTTTATTTGTGGCTGTAAAATCCCATTGTTTGCCACCTCTGGCAACAGGTAAGTTTTCCCAAACCCACATGTTAAAACCAGTGTATGTATCATCATAGCGATAGTAGTACACTCTTAGAGTTGTTAAATCATCATTAGCATATGTATCCACTGATAAAAGTGGAATCATAAGCAAGGTTAAAAGTATAAATATTTTTTTCATGAAATCCTCCTACATAATCAATATTAACATGTAATAATATCTTTTATAAAATTTTATAAAAGTGATTACATTATGCAATCGGTTTCACAAAATATAAAAATAATAAAGCGTTTACATATTTTAACATTTTGTGTTAATATAATCTTATAAAAATAAAAGAAACAATCTTTTATAAATAGGAGGAAACAATGAAGAAAGGATTACTCGCTTTATTACTTGTAGCGGTATCTGCACTTACATTTGGTATTAGTGCATTTGGTGCTGGAACAGGTAATTTAGTTATCCACTTTCAAGCATGGAGTGGAGAATACGATGATCTAGGTAATCATACTTGGGCACCTGGCTTAAGCCCTCGAGTACGTGATGGCGTAGATGATTTCGGAGCTTACTGGCAATACAATGATATTCCTGTAGGTACTGAAGTTCCGTTTATTGCTGTTTATTGGGCAAACGGCGGACAAGATTGGAACAGAAAATTAACAGATGATGTTTTCATTCCGGCAAGTGCAATTCAAGAAGATAAAACAGTACATGTTTACATTTTTGAAGGTAAATTCGGAAACGGAAATGCAAATGTTTATGTTGCTGATCCAAATACACACAATGTATTAGCTGTGTATTATGATCCAGCTGGCGCATATGAAGAAACATTAGGTATCCATGGTTGGGGTTGGACGTATGAAGATGATGCTGAAATTGGTGCTTCACAATGGGGTACACCTTCTCAACTTTTCAGTGCAGCTGGTAGATCAGAAGCGAACATTGATGTATGGGGTATGATGTTATCTGCTAAAGAGACATGGGCAGGATTCTTAGTGTATGCAGGCGATGATGCAACTAAGAAAACTGGCGATATCAATGACAGTAATTTTATCACAAATAAAGAAGCTGGTGCAGTAAACATCGTGTATATCGTCAATGCAGGCGATGGTGTTACAAACAACTCAAATATCTTTACATTATCAGAAGATTTTAGAGATGAAGCCTTCAGTTTTAAATTATTGCCATTCTCTCCAGAAGAAATGTCTGGAACATATGCAATTGATCCTAGAACTCTAGTTGTTAAAACAAGTTCAGCAGTTGCATCACCTTATGCTGAAGCTGAAAATGATGAAGAACGTCTTGCAGCTGAAGCTTTAATTACTAGTTGGTTTGAAATTAAAGAAGATTTAGGTAATGGTCAATTCGGAGAAGCTTTAGAAATTGAGCGTGTTGACTTTGGTAAAACTAATACAACTTTAAATACCTTTGTAATTGCATTGGCAGAAGGTAGTGAATTAGACAATACAAAAGATTATGAAGTTTTCTTTGATACAATGTATCCACAAGATTTAGAAACTGCAAAAGATGTTACAGTAACCTTAAATGTTACAGTTCCTGAAAATACACCTTCAGATGCAGTGATTAGTTTAGGTGCTTCATTTGGTGGTTGGTCACCTGATAATGCAGCATGGGCTGCAACAAAACAATCTGATGGTACATATTCAATTACATTTACAATTAGTGTCACTGCTGCTTACTCAACTCATGAGTATAAATGGACACAAGGTTCATGGGCAATTGGTGAAAACTTAGCTTCAGGTAACCGTTCATTTGTGTTATCTAATGATATGGATTCTGTTGAATTTGATGATGTCGTATTAGCTTGGGATAATGATGCTGATGCTGCAGATACAAAATATGCTGCAACATCTAGAACAGTTTTCGTACCTACAAATGCTTCTGCATCATTAGCATTAGACTTAGATACTGAAGCGCCTGTATTAACATTCGTTTCTCCTTTATCATTCGTTGGTAAAGAAGCAGCTGATAGAATTATTGAAGTACCTTGGGGACAACCATTTGATCAATCATTATTCCCACGTTATTCTGTAACAGATAACCGTGATGGTGATATTACATCATTTGTATTCGTGCCAAAAGGTGAGATGTCAGTATTAAATACAGCTGAAGAAGGCGACTATGTGATTATGTTACAAGTTGAAGATAAATGGGGTAATGTTACTCAAGAAACATTTATCTTTAGAGTCGTGAAAGGCGAATAAGGAGGATAAATCATGAAAAAAATTATATTATTATTTATTGCTTTAGCATCCATATTCACATTAGCGGCTTGTGGTGAAACAGTTGAAAATAATGGTGAAATAATAGACTTTGGTGATATTCTAGTACCTTCAACTTCTATTCGTGTATGGATGGATGATGAAAATGGCGAATATATGGCTGCAGTCATTGAAGAATTTAACAAAGTGTATCCTAATATCGTCGTTGAATTCCAACACATGGGTTCAGTAGATGCACGTGAATTGTTAAAAACATTTGGACCTTCTGGTAATGGTGCAGATATCTTCCAATTTCCTCATGATCAACTTGCACAAGCAGTCTTAGAAGATTTAGTATTACCTTTACCAAATAGTTTAAAAACATCATTAGAAGGTCGTTCAAATCAACTTGGTTTAGATATTGCGACATTATCTTATGATGAAACAAATGGTTCATTTGATCCTACATCTGCAAATGCTGTAGAAAGCTTATTTGCAGTACCGCTATCATTAGAATCTGTTGGGTTATTCTACAATAAAGATTTAGTAGATACACCTGCAACAACAATGGAAGCATTACTTGCAGCTGGTGCAACTTGGAATGCAACATTAACATTAGATGAAACTGATGATCCTGCAAGAACTAATGCTGAGGCTGGTTATTTCTACTTAGGTACAACTTCTCATTGGGCAGATTCATACTTTATGCAACCATTTTATAGTGCATTTGGATTTACCCCATTTGGACCAAACTTAGACGATCCTAGTGCTGTTGGATATGCAAATGCTGTAAGTGCATTAACATTCTTTGAAAACGACCTTAAACCAGTCGTTGCTGGATCAGGACAAACAGATTCAACAAGTGGTGCAGCAAACTTTGAAGCTGGTAACATTCCTTATGTTATTGGTGGACCATGGAACCATGAAGCATTCTTAAATGCAGGTGTTAACTATGGTGTTGCACCAATGCCTACAATCAACGGACAAGCAATGAACACATTTGCTGGTGCAATGATGGCAGCAGTCTACAAATATTCAGATAATTCAGAAGATGCAATTAAATTTGTTGAATTCTTAACATCTGACATTGCAATGGAACTTATGTATGAATATAAAACTAAACTTCCAGCGTTAGAAAGTGATTTATTACCTAATATCGCTGGTGTATCTGAAAATGAATTGTTACTTGCAATGGCTGAACAATTAAAAACTTCAGTTCCAATGCCTACAATTCCTCAAGTAACTTACTATTGGGGACCAGGTGAAACAATGATTAAAGACGTATGGAACAATGATGTTGATCCTGCAACTGCAGCAGCAACAGCTGAACAATCATACCGCGTACGTTCTGGTTTAGCGAATCAATAATAATTATTGATTTTAAACATTTTGATATACTTAAATATGAAGGCGGCAATTACGCATTGCCGCCTCATATTTAGTTTATAAGGAGCATGAATGAAAGCATTAAGTATAATCAAAGCAATTTTATCAGCAGTTATTTGGGGTTCAGGTCAATTGCTGAACCGTCAATACATTAAAGCTTTATTCTTTTTCATTATTTTTGTCGGATTTGTAGGAACTGAGTTATTCACAAGTTCTTATTTTGAAGAAACCTCTGCATATACAAAACTCGTTGGAGATGATTTAACGGATACTTGGTATCAAGATAATTTATATGCACGTTACTTTAATATAAAAAATGATAATAATACGCGTGCGAATGGATTTGGATCAGAAGGTTATGAACCTTTTGAGACATTTTTACGTACATTAGATATTCCTGAAAATGCAACAGACAAAGCAACACTTTCTTCAATTAATGAAGAGAATATGCTTCAGTTTATTGCGGATGATCTCAAAGAAGCAAATCTTCCTACAGTAACAAATCTAAGTAATCATCAAAGTGTATTAGCGAAAGACTTTGATTTGACAACAGGGACACTTATCGAAAGAAGAGGAATTCTTTATTTTGATGAGAATGGAAATTATTATACAGAAAGAACTGTTGAATTAGAAGACGGAAGTAATCAAAAAGAATTTGTAAAAACAACCATGCTTTTTGGTGGTCTCGATGAAAGTGATATTTTACTTTCAAATGAAAGACTCACAAAATTTGAAAAATTAAATGAAATTTATAATGTGGATGGCACATTTTATTTACGTGTAAAAATTGATGGCAACTTTAGATTTATTGATATATTAAATCAATCTGTTGTAGATTCCATTGAAATGGATAATAACAAAGTTGAATTAGAAGGTCCAATGTATATCATCGATGGCACATTCTATGAATACTATGAAGCAGGGATGATTTATTTATCTCAACGCCTACAATATAAAGAAACACCGTTTACAAGAATATTTAGACAAGCATTATTTTATGATTACAGTGCAGATCATTTAGATTATTCAAACGCTGATTTTAATCGTATTATGGTGCGTTTATACTTAAATTTAAATCCAGAACTTAAAGAGGCTTTTGAAACACAATATAATAATTTCTTCTATGATAAAGCTGGGTTCTTTATAAGAAGTTATTGGTCAGTAGGGACATTAGGCATTGCACAAAAAGTCAATTTCACAAATCACATGTCATTAGCAGAAGCAGTAGCTGGACAAGGATTAAGTGAAAGAGAGTTTTCTTTATTTACAACACCTGGTTTTCAGTTGAGTGAAAATATCCCGATGCAAGGACACGTCTCAACGATGATTCTTCTTGAGGGTCTTATTGGTGTGATTGCATCACTTTTCTTTTTTATATTTATGATTTGGGGTATTGTCGATGCGTATCGTGTCAGTGAACAGAAACGTAAAGCAGAAATCGTTTTAAAAGATGTTGATTATTTTAAAGATGTGTATGAACGTAGTTATGAATATATCATTTTATCACCAGCTATGTTTGTGCTCGCATTTATCTCGATTATGCCAATTGTATTTGGTTTTATGATTGCTTTTACCGATATTGCCGGTAATGAATCCATGTTAGATAATTTTGATTATGTTGGGTTTAGAAACTTTATTGCGATCTTTGATTTTTCTTCAGGTCTTGGAGAATCCTTTGGACAAGCATTCTGGAGAGTGTTAGGTTGGACAGTTGTATGGGCAATATTATCAACTGCAACCGTCTTCTTTGGTGGTTTTTTCCAAGCCCTCATTTTAAATAGTGAAAAAGTTGTCTTTAGAAAATTTTGGAGAACTTTATTTATTTTACCTTGGGCGATTCCAGCATTGTTGTCTCAAATGGTGTTCTCGGTTATGTTCAAAGAATTAGGGTTTATTAATCAGTTTTTAAAAGATTTAGGTGTTTATGATTTACTCTTTGATTTAGGCATGTTAGGTGTCAACTATGAAAGTCTTTCTGGTATTAGAACATTATTTTATTTAGGACTGGATAATATACAATGGTTTACGAATCCATTTAATACAACCTTTGTTAGAGGCAGTATTATTATGATCAATATTTGGTTAGGATTTCCCTATTTCATGGCATTAATGACGGGTGTCATGACGGCAATAGATAAAACATTGTATGAAGCAGCAGATATTGATGGTGCCAGTGGATGGCAAAAAATCCGCTTGATTACAATGCCACTCGTGTTATATTCAACGGCACCAATTTTAATCATGACATTTTCTGGAAACTTCAATAATTTTGGTGTTATTTACTTCATTACCGGTGGTGGTCCAAATGATGGAAAACCTTCCCTTGGATTTGCTGGAGATACAGACATATTAATTTCTTGGATGTATAAATTAACGGTTGATTATAGTATTTATAATATGGCCTCTGTATTCTCAGTCTTAATTTTCTTATTTGTGGGTTCAGTGACTGCATGGAATTTATCTAGAACCCGCGCGTTCCAGGAGGATTAATCATGTTATTCTTACAACTATTAACTGGATTTCTGGTTTTACTTGTGATATTTGTCCACCAATCAACTGTTTATGAATATGCAAGAAGAAAAGGTTATGAAGGGATTAAACCTGGACTCATTGGACTTATTCCGATTTATGGTTTGATTCATTATCAAAAAGCACAGAAAAAAAGAAACGTTTCTGATTCAGGTTTAAAAGAAGTCTTTAAATTGAATCATATGTTTCAACGTGTTTTACTCTATATTGAAATTGTCTTAGTGGCCGCAGTTGTAATTGTTCCGGTTATTTATATTTTCGGGTTAGCCTTTTCAAATATTAGATCTGATATTCCAAATCAAATTTGGCCAGAAAATCCAAATTTTGAAGCATTTAATTATTTATTTAACGAAACCAAATTTACCACATGGTATTGGAATACTTTATCGATTGCGTTAATTAATATGTTTATCGGAACAGTATTAATTACAGGTGCTGCATATGTCTTTGCTAGATTTAGTTTTAAAGGAAAACGTGCTGGTTTACTTGGTATATTAGTGCTTCAAGCATTTCCTTCTTTTATGGGTTTAATTGCGATGTATGTACTATTTTGGAGATTTGGATTGCTAGGACAACCTAGAGCACTTTCGATTCTTTATATCGGTGGATCAATTCCTGGAAATTTATGGCTCATTAAAGGGTTCTTGCAACAAATTCCAAAAGATTTAGATGAGTCTGCCATGATCGATGGCGCAAACAAATTCCAAATTTTCTGGCACATTATCTTACCACTTTCCGTTCCAATTTTAACTTTCGTGGCGGTTACAATGTTTATGGGTCCATGGATGGATTATATCTTACCAGGATATTTATTAAATTATTATCCACAAAATGCACCAGTGGGTTATGATGTTACAAATCAATGGACGCTAG
Organism: Acholeplasmataceae bacterium; assembly: GCA_964230965.1. Classification (GTDB taxonomy): domain Bacteria; phylum Bacillota_I; class Bacilli_A; order Acholeplasmatales; family Acholeplasmataceae; genus UBA8290. The sequence goes on from CAXRJA010000040.1 coordinate 11,533, forward strand.
CAGTAGGGTTATTTAAGTTCATCACTGACTTAAACTATATTCATTATTCAGCCTTTGCTGCAGGTGCATTACTGGTTGGTATCCCGATTACAATTCTTTATATGGTTTTCCAACGTTACTTAATCGAAGGTATTATGGCAGGTGCAACAAAAGGTTAATGAAAAAGGGTGATTGATTTACCCTTTTTGTTCGTATGATACCGATATTATAAAGCCTTTTTAAGCCTTTTTATGATAAAATAATGGTATAAAAACAAGGAGATTTTCATGACAAAGCAAAACATTCAAGAAAACTTTCAGCAACAATTACAAACATTGTTTAATGTAGATATAACTTCCTCAAATTTAGAACAAAGATATATTGCCCTTGCAAGTCTCATTCAAGCACAATTAAAATCTTTGCATGAAACAACGCAACAAACCATTCAAGATCAACAACTAAAAAAGACCATTTATTTTTCAATGGAATTTTTAATGGGACGTATGATTACCAATAACTTATATAGTTTAGGCATATACGATGATGTTAAAGCACTTTTTCATGCACATGGTTTAGATATCAATGAAGTGGAAGATTTTGAAACAGATGCAGGTTTAGGTAATGGTGGATTAGGCCGTTTAGCTGCTTGTTTTTTAGATTCTGCAGCTGCGTTAAAATTACCATTATATGGGAACAGCGTTCGTTATTCAAAAGGTTTCTTTGTACAAACGATTGAAGATTTTAAACAAAAAGAATACGCGGATCCATGGTTAGATAAACCTTATCTTTGGGAAGAAAAAAAACCAGAAGAAGCCATTGATATTCCTTATTACGGATATGTTGAACATACGAAACTCAAAAATCCAATTTGGGTAAAAGCTGTACCTTATGATATGTATATTGCGGGTGACCAAAACGGTGTTGCGACACGTTTAAGATTATGGTCTACAGAAGCAAGTGAGAAACAACTTCACCAAGATGAAAGTTATCATAAAATGGTTGCAACGATTTCAGAACAACTCTATCCAGATGATTCAAAAGATGAAGGTAAAACACTCAGACTTCAACAACAATACTTATTTAGTGCTGCTGGTGTACAAGATGCGATTAGAGAGCACAAATTATTAGGTCTTGATTTAAAAACATTACCAGATCATTATACATTTCAACTCAATGACACACATCCAACGGTTGTGATTCCTGAAATGATGCGTATCTTAATGGATGAAGAGGGCTTTGGTTACGATGAAGCATGGGATATTACGACACGTACATGTGCGTATACCAATCATACGATCTTAGCTGAAGCACTTGAAAAATGGAATAAAGTCATTTATCGTAATTTATTACCACGTATATATGAAATCATTCAAGAAATGAATCGTCGTTTTAATTTGCTTGTTAAAGAAGATGGACGTTTTAATGAAAATGAACAATATTTGCTTCAACTTATTGGATCTAATCATTTACGTATGGCAAATATTGCAATATATGGTTCATTTAGTGTTAATGGTGTAGCTGCGCTACATACAGATATTTTAAAAGAAACAGAACTTCATAAGTTTTACATGTTATTCCCAAATAAATTTAACAATAAAACAAATGGCGTGACACAAAGGCGTTGGCTCATCCAAGTCAATAGAGAACTGATTCAAAGTATTGAAAATAAAATTGGCGCTGATTTTAAGAAAGATCTTTCCAAAATTAAAGCGCTTGAAAAGTTTAAAGATGACACTGAATTTTTAAAAGAAATAAAAGTGGTTAAATTTGAAAAACAAAAGCAACTGATTGCTTATGTTAGAGAAAAAGAAGGTGTTGACCTCATTGAAGGTGGTATTTTTGATATACAAATCAAAAGACTTCATGAATATAAACGTCAATTGATGAATATTTTACATATTATTCATGTGTATTTAGAACTTAAATCCAATCCTACTTTTAAAGAAAATTATGTTCCGCATAATTTCATCTTTGGAGCAAAAGCCGCTCCTTCTTATGCGATGGCGAAAGAAATTATAGAACTCATTAATCGTGTTGCAAACGTTGTAAACAACGACAAAGATGTGTCACAATTACTTAAAGTCGTGTTTGTTACAAATTATAATGTTACGTATGCTGAAAAACTCATTCCAGCTGCAGATATTTCAGAACAAATTTCTACTGCGACAAAAGAGGCAAGTGGTACTGGAAATATGAAATTTATGATGAATGGTGCATTAACACTTGGTACTTTAGATGGTGCCAATGTCGAAATTGCTCAAGAAGCAGGTCATGAAAATGCCATCATCTTTGGTTTAACAGCAGAAGAAGTGACGAACATATACAAACATAACCACTATCAACCTAAAGCCATTTATGATGCGGATCCAAGACTTCAACGTATCTTTGACTTTATTAGAAAACTCACAAATAATCCACAGCATTTTGATTTTATTTTAAGTAATTTACTCAACAATGATTATTTTTTAGTATTTAAAGATTTTGACGCATATGTGAAAGCCCACGAAACTGCAAATGAGTGGTTTAAAGACCCACTTTCATGGTCCAAAAAAACACTTATTAACATTGCAAATTCAGCATTTTTCTCATCGGATCGTACGATTACTCAATACAATAACGACTTGTGGAAATTAAAAGAAATTTAATTGTTGGAGGCCAATATGGCAAAACAAACCAATCTTGATTTAAGAAATCAAGTAATATATCAAGTGTATCCAAGACAATATTCTAATGAAGGTACATTTGAAGCACTTCGTAAAGATTTAGATAGAATCGTAGATTTAGGTGTATCCATTTTATATTTGCTTCCCATTCATCCAATTGGTCATGTTGGTAGAAAAGGTGTAGATGGATGTCCATATTCCATCTCTGATTATTATGGTATCGCTGAAGAATTAGGCACAATGGATGATTTTGATCGTCTCGTCAAAGATGCCCATGAAAAAGGATTAAAAGTCATGTTAGACATTGTGTTTAATCATACTTCGAGAGATTCTAAACTTACCAAAGAACATCCTGAATGGTTTTACAAAAATGACGATGGTGGGTTTGCCAATCGTATTGGTGATTGGTCTGATGTCACCGATTTAACGTATGATGATCCAAAACAATGGACGTATTTGACTGATAACCTTGTTTTCTGGGCAAAAAAAGTTGATGGATTTCGTTGTGATGTTGCACCATTAGTACCTCTAGAATTTTGGCAAGAAGCTAGAGAAGCTGTGGAAAAAGTCTCAGAAGGTCATATTTGGCTAACTGAATCTGTGCATCCTCATTTCATTCAATATATCCGTTCACTTGGGCATGATGCACACAGTGATGGTGAAATGTATCAAGTCTTTGATATTGGCTATGATTATGATATTGATGATTTTTATGAAGGATACCTTAAAGGTGAAGTTTCTTTTTCAAGTTATATAGAAGCTGTTGAAAAACAAGATTTCATGTATCCCAAAAATTATATTAAATTACGTGCATTTGAAAACCATGATAAATCAAGATTAAGCGCAAAAGTTAAAGACGAAGACATGTTTAAAAACATGTTAGCGATGAGTTTCTTTTTCAAAGGGATCCCAATGCTTTATAATGGCGTAGAAGTGATGTCCACAAAGCACCTAACACTTTTTGATAAAGATCCAATTAATTGGCATGAACATGAAGATATCACATCATTTCTAAAACAACTCATTGCACTAAAAAAACATCCACTCAATAGAGATGGACACTTTAAAGTACATTATAAAGACGGTGGTGCTGTATTATCGTATGAATTAAACCAACAAAAAATGGTTGGATTATTTAATGTAGAAGGTACTTTATTACAAAATATCCCTTTAGAACCAGGGACTTACAAAAATGCCTTAACGAATCAAGAAATCACTATTTCTAGTTCTTATCAAGGTAAAGAGCCGGTTTGGATCATTGTGTAATGCTTGCATTTATTGATGATATCAAGTTAATACGTATTGAATTTGATGGATACATTCATGATGTATCCATTTTAAACATGACATGTCGTTTTGTTAAGAAAGAAGGATACCTACAATATTTTGAAACAAGTCAACCGATACCACTTCATCAAGCCGATACGATTCAAATTAATGGACATCATTATCCATTACAAATCGGACTTGTGACGTTGAGTGATGCCTTTGAAAAAACATTTAGATATGATGGACCTTTAGGGGCAGTGTATTATGAAGATCATACTGAATTTTATGTATTTAGCCCGGTTGCTAAAGAAATAAAAGTCTGCATTCAAGATCAATTATATGATATGACAGGAGATGGAACGATTTATAAAGCGTCCATTCAAGGCAATTTTGCATTTGAACCATATCATTATGAAGTACGTTTAGTCGACACGTTTTCAAAAGTGTTAGATCCCTATTTAAAAGGGACAAATACAATAGATGGTGTGATCATTCCGCAATCATTAAAAGCAAAAAAAGCAAATATTTCCCAATCAAAAGAGGATGCCATCATTTATGAAGCACACATTCGAGATGTCACGCAAAGATTAGATGTTCACCATAGGGGTCTATTTTTAGGCATGTCAGAAAAAGATCAAAATAAAGGATTCTCATTTATTGATTATGCCGCATCACTTGGCATGACGCATATTCAATTACTTCCAATTTTTGATTTTGAAGGTGTAGATCCTATATATAAATCTAGATTTTATAATTGGGGTTATAATCCTAAGCACTATTTTTCGTTACAACCATGGTTTTCATCTCAACCTACGATGGCAAAAGATACAATTTTAGAAGCGATTCAAATGATAGATGCCATGCATGAAAAAGGATTAGGTGTGATCATGGATGTTGTCTATAACCATGTTTTCGATATGGACACATATCCCTATGATCAATTAGTCCCAGGATACTTTTATCGCCATGATGATCATTATCAAAGAACCAATGGATCTTATTGTGGAAATGAAATTGAAACCAGACGGTATATGGTGAGAAAATTAATACTAGATAGTCTCATCCATTTTGTTGAAATGTATGATATTGATGGATTTAGATTTGATTTAATGGGTCTTATAGATGTAGACACCATGAATCATATTTCATCTACGCTCTCAAAAATTAAACCAGGTATCATGATTTATGGTGAGGGTTGGGACATAGGAGAAGTATTACATGATGATGAAAAAGCATCTCAATTCAACCATCAAAAGATGCCAAACATTGCACATTTTAATGATACATTTAGAAATAAAATTAAAGGGGAACTATATGGTCTAGCATTAGGATATGGTAATGGAGGTCATGTGAATTTAGAAGATTTAATGCTATTACTCAAAGGTTCACCCCATGTGTTTGAATCGCCTTCATACAGCATCAATTATGTTGAATGTCATGATAATATGACACTTTTTGATAAAATCTTAAAAGACACCAGCGATCACGAGCATGCGCGGATGTATCAAGATTTTACGAATGCTCTCATTACATTAAGTGACGGTATCACTTTTTTCCATGCGGGACAAGAAATGTATCGTTCTAAAAAAGGTGTTGAAAATTCGTATCAATCGCCTGATGATATTAATCAGTTACAATATATATTTGGTCCTCATATCGATGTTTTTAAACAACTCATACAATTTAAAAAAGACACAAAAAATGCTAAGAAACACTATACAATTAAAGAAGATCACATTTGGATCGATGTAAAGACTAATCAGGCGGAATTTAAAGTGATTATCAAAACCTCTTTTAAGCCCTATACAATTGATTTAAATTCATGTATACTATGGATATCTACAGCACCTGTAAAACCGATAAAAAATCAAATCGTACTTGAGCAATATGGTGTGACGATATTAAAGAAAAGATAGGTAAAAAAATGATATCTGATGCGATGATGACAGCATTTTTTGAAGGTAAACATCAAGAATTACATCATGTATTTGGGGCACACATTGTAGGTGAAGAAACAGTGTTTACTGTTTATGCGCCGAATGCAAAACAAGTAAAACTCATCGGAAGCTTCAATCATTTTAATGGCAATGAACATGTGATGCAACATGTTCATTTTCAAGGTGTATATCAATTAAAAATAAAAGGCAATCATCAAGATGCACTTTATAAATATGAAATTGAAACATATGCAGGGACAGTTTTACATAAAGCTGACCCTTTTGCATTTTATGCTGAAAAACCGCCACATACGGCATCTAAAGTATTTGAATTAAATGGGTATCATTGGCATGATCAACGCTATTTTTATAAGAAGAAAAAGCCGTATGATCAACCGATGTTTGTCTATGAAGTTCATGCAGGATCTTGGAAAAAACAAGATGGGTCCTATTTATCATATAGAATGCTTGCAGAAACACTTATTCCATATGTTTTAGAGCAAGGATTTACACACATCGAACTGATGCCGATTTATGAACATCCCTTTGATGGATCTTGGGGATATCAAGGGACTGGTTATTTTGCAGCAACGGCTCGTTATGGAAATCCTCATGATCTCATGTATTTTATTGATCAATGTCATCAACATGGTATTGGTGTGATTTTAGATTGGGTCATGGGTCATATATGCAAAGATACGCATGGATTATCATTTTTTGATGGGACGCCACTTTATGAATTTGATGACAAATTCAGAAGAGAAAATGTCACTTGGGGTACAGATAATCTCGATTTCTATAAGGGTATTTCAAGAAGCTTTATGAAATC
>CAXRJA010000041.1:0-25498 GCA_964230965.1 Acholeplasmataceae bacterium
TTCCTAACATTTCAAAAAATGTGTGATGACGCGCTGTTTTTCCTACATTATCAATATCATTGGTTCGAATACATTTTTGAATGTTTGCAATTCTTGGATTATTTGGTTTTTCTCTTCCATCAAAATATCTTTTAAGTGGCGCAACCCCTGCATTAATCCATAACAATGTATTATCATTGTGTGGAATAAGGCTAAAAGAAGGCTCAATTGCATGTCCTTTATCTTTAAAAAAGCGTATCCAAGTATCTCTAATTTGTTGACCTGAAAAAAATGTCATGCTTCACCTCTTATAACATCTTGTATTGTATCATATTTTGCTTTCATAAAGCATCTTAACATGTGAAATACCTTCTTCAATGTAAGGTTTGGATATCACTTTAAAACCAAACTTTTCATAATACTTAATTAAATAGGCCTGTGCTGATATCATAAATGGCTCTTTATAACGCGCCAAAATTGTTTTAAGAATTTCACTTGCATATCCTTGATGTCGTGCATCTTTATATGTTGCAACTCTTCCTATCGACATATATCCTTTATATCGTTGATCTCGTTTAAGTACACGTGCATAAGATACGATTTGATTCGCTTTGATATACATGACATGATCTGCTTTGATATCATCATAGTCTGTATCTACATACATAATCTGTTGTTCTTCAACGAATACAGTTAAACGGAGATTCATAATATCATAAAGTTCTTGACTTGTAAGTGCGTCAAATGATTTTATTACAACCATGAAATTATCCTCTTTTATGCATCTTTTTTAAACGCATATTCATATCTTTGGTTTGAAGGTCATGACGTTTATCATGAAGCTTCTTACCTTTAGCTAAAGCAATTTCTAGTTTTGCAAGACCGTCTTTAATATATAATCTTAATGGAATAATCGTGAGTCCTTGGAGTTTCTTTTTCGTTTCAAGTTTATTAATTTCATGCTTATGTAACAATAATTTTCGTCTTCTCGACTCATCGAGGTTAAATATAGATGAAAAAGCATATGTTGCAATATGCATATTAATAATAAATGCTTCATTATTTTTTATAAGAATATAGGCATCTTGTATGTTCACTTTTTTCAATCGCACAGATTTAATCTCTGATCCTCTCAATATTAGACCAGCTTCAAATGTATCTTCGATAAAGTATTCAAATCTAGCTTTTTTGTTTTGAACGATGAGGTCCACGATGACTCCTTCTTTTTACTTGATTTATAATTTTAAAATCTATATGCCGTTTCACAATGTCAACACTGATGAGTTCAACTTCCACATGATCTCCTAATCGATACAATAATCCTCTTCTATCTGAGTATGATACTGTATGCTCATGATAAATGACATGTTGTTTAAATGTTCTTAATGATACGAATCCTTCTATACCATTTTCTAGTTTTACAAACATGCCTCTTGAAAGTGTCGCAACGATTGTCCCTTTAAATGTTTTGTGTATTTTCTCAACCATAAATTCACAACTTTTGAGTTGATTGACATCTCTTTCTAATGAAAGTGCCACACGTTCTTTATCAGATGTTTGTTTTGCGATATCCATTAAATCTAATTTCTCGATTGGATGATCTTTTAGAACAAACATATGAATGAGTCTATGAATGATTAAGTCGGGATATCTTCTAATCGGTGATGTAAAGTGCGTGTAATACGTCGCACCAAGTCCAAAATGTAGACTAAGTTGAGATTCGTATGATGCTTTTTGCATCGCACGTAATAAAATCATATGAATGAGATCTTTCTTTGGATGCTTATCTGTCATTTCAATAATATTTTGAATATATCTTGCATCGTGTTGCTGACGATGTGGTAACACAACACCTAACTGCTTTATGATATGCAATGCTTTTTGAAGCTTACCAATGTCAGGGACATCATGTGTACGATATAATGATGCAATGTGATGATCATTGAAATGTTTTGCAACGGTTTCATTTGCAAGCAGCATTAGGGATTCAATGAGTTTTTCTGCATCGTCTTGTTTTCTTATTGTAACATCGATGATTTGATGATTTTTTATGTGAAACTTAATTTCTTCTGTATGAAAGTTCATTTCTCCACGGGCATATCGTTGAGACGATAATATTTTAGAGATTGTATTCAAATTCATCAGCATTTCTTGTAGAATTGGATTTTTATGTTTTTGTTGACCTTTTAAAATAAGGTTAACTTCATTATACGTCAATCGATATTTACTCATGATGACAGTAGACTCAAAACGGTGAGAAATGACGTTGAAGTTGTCATCTAATGACATCATGACACTCAGTGTTTTTTTAGGTTCTAAAGGATTTAATGAACACAAATCATTTGATAAATATTCAGGCAACATGGGAATCACGCGATCTGCTAAATATACTGATGTTGTCTTTTCAAATGCTTGTATATCGATGGCATCATTGGGTTTCACATAGTGAGATACATCTGCAATATGTACGCCTATTTCATAACCTGTCGTTGTCTTTTTTAAATGAATGGCATCATCTAAATCTTTTGCATCTGCACCATCGATGGTTATAACCATCTCATCTTCATAATCAATTTGTGTAAATGTTTCTTTTTTTATCTGTTTAAGTTGTTGATAAATATGTTGATCAAATGTTTGTGGCCATTCATAACTAGAAACAATTTTTTTCGTCTCGATATCTGGATCATGTTCATGACCAATAATTTCTTTCACATGACCATGAATACTCAATTCATCAATTGAATCGATTTTAATAGACACTAAATGACCATCCACAAGCGGTTGATCATACGTAATTTTTAGTAATTGCTGAATATTTGTGATCGGTTGAAAATATACCATCTCACCTTGTTTATGACAACGACAAATAATAAGTGTCAATGCACGTTGAATAATCGCAACTACTTTCGCTTGATACCCTGTATCATCTACAATAACTAAATCATCTTGCATGGCACCATTAAGATGTTTTTTATCAATATAAATATCATCTTCAGGCTGTCTTAAAAAACCAAAATCTTTTTTGATATCCATTGTGCCAATGGTATGATGTTGAATTAAACATATGTTGTTTTGGAAAACATCTAAATATTCATTTGCCTGTGCAAGTTTACGGATGACTGGATCATCGGTTTCTATACAATATTGATAGCCATCGTAAATTGCTTGAAATAATTCTTTAATGTCCATTATTTAGTAAAAAGGTAAGAGTGTTATCTCTCACCTTGTCCTTTGGTTAGTTTAAGTTATAGAATGCATTCAATCCTAAGTAAGTACCTGTAGATTCAAGTTGATCTTCGATACGAATTAGCTGATTGTATTTTGCAATACGATCGGTTCTAGATGCACTTCCTGTTTTAATTTGTCCTGCATTCGTTGCAACAGCAATATCTGCAATTGTTGTGTCTTCAGATTCACCACTACGGTGTGAGATAACTGCAGTATAACCTGCTCTTTTAGCCATTTCAATCGCTTCAAAAGTTTCTGTTAAGGTACCAATTTGGTTGACTTTAACCAAAATAGAGTTTCCAACATTTGACGCAATTCCTTGACTTAAGCGTTTTGTGTTCGTTACAAATAAATCATCTCCAACAAGTTGTACATCTTTGCCAAGTGTTTGGGTCAAGTATGCCCAACCTTCCCAGTCATTTTCATCTAAGCCATCTTCAATAGAGATGATAGGATATTTTTTAACGAGTTGTGCATAAAAATCTGCAAGCTCTTTAGAGCTGAATGATTTTCCACCTTCACCTGCTAATATGTAAGTTTTAGATGCTTTGTCATAAAATTCAGAGGATGCAACATCCATTCCTAAATAAATATCTGCACCAGGTTTGTAACCAGCTTTTTCAATTGCTTCCATGATGACTTGCAACGCTTCTTCATTAGAACCTAAGTTCGGTGCAAATCCACCTTCATCACCGACACCCGTATTATAGCCTTTAGATTGAAGGACTTTTTTCAAATTATGGAAGACTTCAGCACCCATACGAATTGCTTCTTTAAATGAAGCAGCACCAACAGGTAAAATCATAAATTCTTGGAAATCTACGTTATTGTCCGCGTGAGAGCCACCATTAATGATGTTCATCATTGGTACAGGTAATTGACGTGCGTTGAATCCACCTAAATAAGTATATAATTCAACTCCTAAAAAATCAGATGCTGCTCTTGCAACAGCCATAGAAACACCTAATATTGCATTCGCACCAAGTTTAGATTTATTAGGTGTCCCATCAAGTTCAATCATCGCTTGATCGATACCTACTTGGTTTGTTACATCATATCCTATAAGTTCAGGTGCAATCACTTCGTTGACATTATCAACTGCTTTTAATACACCTTTCCCTAAATAACGTGTTTTGTCTCCATCTCGTAATTCAACAGCTTCATGTTCTCCTGTTGAAGCTCCACTTGGGACAATTGCACGACCAAATGCGCCTGATTCTGTATAAACTTCAACCTCAACGGTTGGATTTCCACGAGAATCTAGGACTTCTCTTGCATAAATATCTGTTATAAATGGCATTGTTTTTCTCCTTTATCATTAACCTTATATATTATACATGTTTTTCTATTTTTTTAAAATATTAATGAATCAATATTCGATATATTTTAACCTCGGCCAGATAATTAAAAATATGACCATCACACTTATCCCTTTAACGATGTTAAAAGATGTATACGAGATGATCACTGCACATAAAAAAGTTTGTATGGAATACTCTGTTTGTGCAACAAAATCAAATACATGAAATGTAAGTCTTTCGGTGAACCCGTAATACGAAAGTAATAAAGGTGTTGAAACGAAAAAGTTTAAGATCACCATGAACAACGATAATGACAAAGTGATAAAAAAGCCAAACGCAATATAATCTCTATAATTTAATTTTGCATCATCTAATGGCACTTCAATTAAGTAGGGTGTTGTTTTAATATGACGTATTCTAGACGCAATGAAAAAGCCTAAAATAATCGATAATGATGCTATCATCGAAATCATATCCCCGATGATGTTTTCTGGTATAAATCCTTTGAAACTTAATCTTACAAATGATCTAAGAATAACAACGATGAGTGTGTCTTTATAGCCTAATGTAATGAGTGCAACTAATATCGCAACTTCACTAAAATCTAATCTTAAAAATGATGCAAATGGACCACTAATCACAAACCATGGAATTTCAAACAATCCTAAAATGATTGAAATCGCAGCTAATGCAACAATATAAACGACTCTTTTCAAGTTGAATTTCGGACTCATGATATCCTCTAAATAAACGTCTTTTGATATTCATATTATAACATGAACTATTATCGCTTACATATTGAAAACATTTTAACATACATTATTTTTAAAAATAGCTTCACAGGTGTATAATAAATAGGCGGGAGGCTCACATGAAAAAAACAGTTGCATTAATCATATTAGACGGTTATGGCTTATCCGATGACATTACTGGAAATGCTGTCAAGCAAGCAAAAACGCCGTTTTTAGATACACTTTTTACAATGTATCCACATAATACATTAAAAACCAGTGGTGAAGCTGTAGGATTACCTGATGGTCAAATGGGGAATAGCGAAGTCGGGCATTTAAATCTAGGTGCAGGACGTGTTGTTTATCAATCTCTAACACGTATTAATAAAAGTATTAAAGAGGGTGATTTTTATAAGAATCAAGCATTTTTAGATGCCATCTCTTATACCAAAAAAAATCAAGGACGTGTCCATGTTTTTGGGCTTGTCAGTGATGGTGGTGTCCATGCTTACCCAACACATATTAAAGCTTTATTTTCATTAAAAGATACACATAATGTTCCAATGTATTTACACGCATTTATGGATGGTAGAGATACACCTCCTCAAGGCGGTAAAGACTACTTAAAAGACTTGCTAGATCAAGGGATTCAAGTTGCAACTGTTTCAGGAAGATACTATGCCATGGATAGAGACAACAATTGGTCACGTATTCAAGCTTCTATTGATGCCATGACAATTGCAAAAGGCGCTGTTTATGATGATCCTTTAGAAGGCATTCAAGCATCTTATGAACAAGGTATTACTGATGAATTTATTGTGCCTTTTATTTCTAATATAGATGGTCAAATTAAAAATGGTGATGCAATTATTTTTGCAAATTTTAGACCAGATCGTGCTATTCGTATCGCAACTGCATTTTCTAATCCAAGTGCTGCATCTCATTATTTCAGTGAAGGAAAACCTTCTTTAGATACATCTCATATACCAAATCATTTATTTTTTGTTTCTATGATGCATTATGCAGAGACAGTCAAAGGACCCATTGCTTTTCCTCTTGAATCTCTTGAAGATATATATGGCGAAGTGATTGAACGTCATGGAATGACACAAATAAGACTTGCAGAAACTGAAAAATATCCGCATGTTACTTTTTTCTTTGATGGTGGAAAAGAACAAAGTTTTTCTGGGTCAACTAGACTTCTTGTCCAGTCACCAAAAGTTGCCACATATGACTTGAAGCCTGAAATGAGTGCCTATGAAGTAAAAGACAAGGCGGTTGAAGCGATTGCTTCAGGGACTTTTGATACGATGATATTAAATTTTGCCAATCCAGATATGGTAGGTCATACAGGATCATTAGAAGCCACTATTAGAGCAGTTGAAGCGGTAGATGCATGCACAAAAGTGGTTGTTGAAACATTACAAAAACATCAAGGAATTGCCATTGTTCTTGCAGATCATGGCAATGCTGAAAAAATGGTCAATGAAGATGGTAGTCCACATACAGCACATACAACAAACGATGTTCCCGTTGCGATTACGTCACATGATTATCAATTGAATCATGGTGCATTATGCGATGTTGCACCAACGTTATTAGAGCTATTAGACATTAAACAACCAGATGCAATGACTGGGAAATCACTTCTTAAAAAATGAAAACCATTAAAGATTATATACACGCCTTACAAAAAGGTACCACAACTTCAGTTGAAATTGTGACGCATTGTATCCATCAGATTCAATCTAAAGATGTTTACTACAATAGTGTGGCATATTTAAATCCTAATGCACTTGAAGAGGCAAAAAGATTAGATGCACTTTTACAAGATGGTATCGTCTTGTCACCTTTACATGGAATTCCAATTCTCATTAAAGATAATATTGATGCAGAAGGTATGCCTAATACTGCAAATGCATTTATATTAAAAGATTACTTTCCTAAAAAAGATGCACCACTCATTAAAACTTTAAAAGAGGCAGGCTGTATCATTTTAGGAAAAGCCAATTTATCTGAATGGGCATACTTTATGAGTGATCAAAATATGCCATCAGGATACGGATCGCTTCATGGCCAAGTTGTGCATCCATTTGATGTAACCATCGATCCATTAGGATCATCCACGGGTTCTGCGGTTGCGGTTGCTGCTTCGTTTGTGCCGATTGCAATCGGTACAGAAACCAATGGATCAATCATTGCACCTGCTTACCAAAATCAGATCATTGGATTGAGACCAACATTTGGACAAATCTCAAATGATGGCATCATCCCAATAAGTCCAACACAAGACACTGCAGGACCAATGGCAAATTCTATTGAAGATCTCACTTACTTGTATGATGTATTAACACATCAACAAATCGCATCAGAGTTATCGAATATACCTAATTCCTATCGAGTTGGAATCTTAAACTTAAATTCTTTCCCGAACAAAAAAGAAGATGAAATCATACTTGATCAGCTTAAGGACACATTACAAGATAATGGACACCAAACGCATGATGTCACGATAGATTATCAACCTGTTTCAAATAGTGACACCTTGTTTTATGAATTTAAATCAAGCTTAAATCAATACTTGAAACATGCCAATTATCCTGCTGCACATAGCTTACATGATATTATTGAATTCAATAAAACGAATCAAGAACGTATGCTTAAATATGGTCAAACACTTCTTGAGAAATCCGAAGCAACTTCTGGTGATTTACATGATCCTAAGTATATCGAATTACGAAAAAACTTACTAGAAAAGGCATCTATATTTGATTTATTGATGGACACACATCAACTCGATGCACTGGTATCGACGCATTGGTTACCAGAATCCCCTATTTTTGGACAACCGTCACTTGTTTATCCTATGACAAGAACCTTTAAAAAACCTCTGAAAAGTCTCGTATTTATTGGTAAAAAACACCAAGAAAAAGTACTTCTTCAAATTGGATATTTATTAGAACTAAAAGAAAAAGAAGCCTAGCTTCTTTTTCTTTTATGTAACCAATCCGCGACATCTTTTAAACAGATTTCTTTATCTAAATCGTTAAATATTTCATGATAAGCTTTAGGATAAATCTTCAATGTTTTATCTTCTGATGGAATCGTATCAAACCACGTTTGACTCATTTGTTTAGGCACGATTTTATCATCTTCTCCATGTAATATCAGTGCTGGCACAACATGTTTTGAAACATGTTTTTTTAAATATCTAACACCTGATACCATCATTTGACCAATAAGTGAGCCATACATTTTTTTTAAGTTTAATGGATCATTTAAATATGCTTTTTCTACACTTGGAATTCTAGATAATTTATCATCCGCAAAATTTGTTTTTACAGCATACCAAGAAAGCAATTTTGAACCTAATATCCTTAAAGGCAATACACTTTTTAAAAAATATGTTGGTGCACCAGAAGTAATCACACCCGAGATATCTTGATAGGTAACTGCATACATATGGGTAATTAAACCACCTAAACTATGTCCTAATAAAAACACTTGATCTTCAGGATATGTTTTTTTAACATGCGTTACAAGACCGTGTATATCTTCTAAGATGAGTTTAAAATTTGAGAGCTTTCCTCTTTTACCGGCACTTTGTCCATGCCCCCTTAAGTCAAATGCAAACGTAGAAATATCTTGTGTTTCAAAATAGGACATCATCTCTTCATATCGGCCACTATGTTCTGCAATACCATGTACAATGATCACTGTTTGACCACTTTTCTTAGCTCTTTTTTCTCTCGTAAAAATTAATGTATGATTGATATACATACGACACTTCCTTTATGAGATTTATTTTACTCTAAAAAGACAAAAATGTCAGTATGTTTCATGTGAATTTTAGAAAAAAATAGTATAATATTTAAAAGGAGTTTTCTATGAAAACCACATCATTACATGCAACTCATATTGCTTTAAATGCTAAGATGGTTGACTTCGGTGGTTTTGACATGCCTCTTTTTTATTCAAGTATTACACATGAACATCAACAAGTGCGTCAAAAAGCTGGCATCTTTGATGTCTCTCATATGGGAGAACTTATAATTACAGGGAATGACGCCTTACTATTTACAAACTATATTTTAAGCAATACGATTACAGAAAACACAAGTAAAGTGACATATGCTTTACTATGTGATTATAATGGTATGATCATTGATGATTTACTGGTTTATGTATTGGATACAACACATATTTTACTTGTTGTAAATGCAAGTAATACCCAAAAAGATTATGAATGGATCCTTCGTCAAAAAAATGACTTTAAAGTCGATATTCAAAATATTTCAGAAGCATATAGTCAAATTGCAATACAAGGACCAAATGCAGAACAACTTTGTACATCTTTATTTACACTAGATATGCCATTACAATTTATGGCATACACATCATATAAAAAAGCTGATCAGGAACTTATTATTTCACGAACAGGATATACTGGCGAAGATGGTTATGAGATTTACGGGTCACATCAAACCATCATTGATTTATGGCATCAAGCATTAACGCTTGGCATTACACCTTGTGGGTTAGGGGCAAGAGATACATTAAGATTTGAAGCAACTTTACCACTTTATGGTCACGAACTCTCAGATCAAATCAATCCAATTGAAGCCGGGTTATCATTTGCAGTAAAAAGTGATACGTTTATAGGATCTCAAGCAATAGAGCATTCTAAAGCACATCCTACTAAAAAACTTGTTGGCATTAAGATGCTTGATAAAGGCATACCAAGAGAAGGCTACAAATTATATAATCAAGATGTAGAGGTAGGATATGTAACGACTGGCTATTTATTACCAACACAAACTTCAGGATTAGCCCTTGCGTATGTAAATATGACGTCTGCATCAGTTGGCACATCACTTACTGTTGAAATACGTGGCAAACATTTGGCATGTCAAGTTGTTAAAAAAACATTTATGAAAAAGAATTATAAAAAAGGGGTATAACATGGGAACAAAACTTTATTCAGCATCTGATGAATGGATTCTTATTGAAACTGATCAAGTATCCATTGGCATTACAAAATACGCAGCGGATCAATTAGGAGATATCGTATTTATCGATTTACCTTCTGTTGGCCAAACGATTGAAAAAGACGGTGCCTTTGGTGCTGTTGAATCCGTTAAAGCTGCAGCAGATTTATATGCACCGATTGCAGGTGAAGTTATCTCTGTAAATCAAGCACTACTAGATGCACCTGAATTGTTAAATGAAGATCCTGAACATACGTTTATTGTTACATTAAAAATAGATCAACTTGACATCGATGGTTTAATGGATGAAACAACCTATTTAAATTCTAAGAATTAGGAGCGGCCATGCATAAATATTTTCCTCAAACACCAACAGATCAAAATAAAATGCTTAATGACATTGGTGCATCTTCAATAGATGACCTCTTTCATGCCATACCGGAAACATTAAAATATCGTGGTACATTTGATTTATCACCATCTTTAGGTGATTTCCAACTTACAAAACATATGCAAGAAAAACAAGCAATGAATGCTTCTTTAACTGTATTTAGAGGTGCAGGAGCATTTGATCACTATATTCCAACAGTTGTAAGAAGTATTACATCCAGACAAGAATTTCTTACCTCTTATACTCCATATCAACCAGAAGTCGCCCAAGGAACACTACAATATATTTTTGAATACCAAAGCATTGTTTCAGAACTTACTGGTATGGACGTTTCTAATGCTTCGATGTATGATGGCACGACTGCGGCTGCTGAAGCGATGTATATGGCATATGGAATTACCGGTAAATCCACCATTTGTGTGTCTAAAACTTTAAATGATCATATCCTTGAAGTCATCAAAACATATGCCTATTTTAGACACATCAATATAACGTATGTAGAAGAAAAAAATGGTCACATCGATTTAACTGGTATTGATGATCTGCTTCAAGATACCATGGGGATTATTGTTCAATCACCTAATAAGTATGGTGTCATTGAAACGTACGGAGACTTAAGTAATAAAGTACATCAACACAAAGGACTCTTCATTTTTAATAGAGAAGGTCAAGCACTCTCTCTACTAAAAACACCGAAAGATGAAGGTGCCGATATCGCCTGTGGTGATTTACAAGCATTAGGTATTCCTCTGTCTTCAGGTGGACCTTATATTGGATACTTAGCAACCAATCAAGCTTACATTAGAAAACTTCCCGGTCGTATTTGTGGGATGACCAAAGATATCGATGGTAAACGTGCATTTGTCCTTACATTACAAGCCCGAGAACAACATATTAGAAGAGATAAAGCAAATTCTAACATTTGTAGTAATCAATCATTAAATGCACTTGCTGTTACAGTTTATGTTTCTTCACTTGGAAAACAAGGATTAAAAGATGTCACACAAGCATGTATAAATGGTGCATATCATTTTAAAAACATGTTATTAAATACGGGATTATTTGAAGATGTATATAAACATCCACACTTCAAAGAGTTTACCTTAAAATATTTAGGTGATCCTGAAACCTTGAATATACTTTTAAGACAACATGGCTTTTTAGGACCGATTATTCAAAAAAATCAAATGGTAACTTTTGCAGTCACAGAAAAACGTACCTTTGAAGAAATGCAAGCGTTTGTGGAGGTGCTACAATGAGACCATTTGATCAAACACTCATTTTTGAAAAATCAACACATGAAAGACAGGCATCTCATTTTACATTTGAAAACTTTGAAACCGTTGCTTTACCGGATACTCTTTTAAGACATGATGATACGCTTCTTCCTGAAGTATCTGAACTTGAACTCATGAGACATTTCATCAATATGTCTACAAAAAATATGGGGATTGAAACAGGTTTTTATCCACTTGGTTCTTGTACGATGAAGTATAATCCGAAAATTAATGATGAACTTGCGACATTAAAAGGTTTCACAGATACACATCCGTTATCAAATGATGAAGATATGCAAGGCATTCTTTCCATTTATCATGACACCCAAAAAATGTTAGCGACATTAACAGGTATGGATACGTTTAGTTTAAACCCATTTGCAGGAGCACATGGAGAACAAACAGGTCTCATGATCATTAAAAAATATCATGAACAACAAGGCAATACTCATAAAAATGTCATTATTGTCCCTGATAATGCACATGGAACAAATCCAGCATCAGCTGTGATATGTGGGTTTAAAGTCGTTGAGATTAAATCGAATCTTGATGGTACCGTCAACTTAGAGGCATTAGAAGCTGTTTTAGATGACTCTGTTGCAGGACTGATGCTCACCAATCCAAATACTGCAGGTGTCTTTGAAAAAGATATTCGTCTCATTGCAGATAAAGTCCATAACAAAGGTGGATTACTTTACTATGATGGTGCGAATTTATATGCCCTTGTGGGTGTTGCGAGACCCGCAGACATGGGATTTGATGTGATGCATATTACTTTACATAAAACATTTTCGACACCACATGGTGGTGGTGGTCCAGGATCTGGACCAGTCGGAGTAGTATCATCTTTAAAACAATTTCTTCCAAATCCTCAAGTAGTCTATGAAAATAACCAATATAAACGTATCGACCATCCTCATTCGATTGGTCGTGTTGGTGGCTTTTTGGGAAATACACTTGTGTATTTACGCGCGTATGTTTATATGCGTTCTCTTGGAAAAGAACATTTAGTTGACATCGGTCCACGTGCAGTTCTAAATGCAAACTATGTAAAAACAAAATTAAAAGATCACTTTAATATGCCTCTAAAAGATTATTGTATGCATGAATTTGTCTATGATGGACTCAAAGACAATTCAGATATCAAAACACTTGATATTGCAAAACGGCTATTAGATTTTGGTATGCATGCACCAACGATTTACTTCCCGCTTATTTATAAACAGGCGATGATGATTGAACCTACAGAAGCTGAATCCTTACAAACATTGGATACCTTTATAGAAGTCATGGAACGCATCGTAAAAGAAGCGAAAGAAACACCTGAGCTCCTTAAAACAGCACCGCATCATGGTTATGTTAAACGTTTGGATGAAGCAACTGCCGCGAGACATCCGATCTTAACATATCGTCAACTTAAAGAAAAAGAAGCATCTCAATCTTGAGTCGCTTCTTTTTTTAATGACATACCTTTGATCGTAATATTATGCGTCTTTAATAATTTAGATATTGGACATCTTTGATGTGTTTCTTCTACTAACATATGTATTAATGTCATATCATCTGTATCCATATATAATCTCGCATCATAATAAAATTGATAGCCGATTGGTGGTCCTTGATCTAATTCCATATGAAAATCTACTTCTGTATACGTCTTAAACGCCATCGATTGAATGTCTAATACATAACGCAATGTTGACTCTAAACATGTTGCCCAAGAAAATGCTAAAAGCTCCCCTGGGTTAAATCCATCTTCTTTTTTTAACGTTGGTTTGAAAGCTAAAGATCGCCCTGATGTAGACGTAGCAAAACCATCATCTGCTTGCGTATTTGTAATTGTAATAGAATACAGTCTTTTTTTCATATGACACACTCATTTAATGTTATAATTTTTTTGTGAAAAAAGAAATTAAGTTTATTCTTATCTTAACATTGATTCAAGGAATTGCCCAAAATCTTGCACATCCGATCACACCAAGCTATGTGGCTTATTTAGGTATAGATGATGTCATGTTTGGTGTTTTTTTTGCTTCTATGAGTGCGGGTATTGTGATCGGGGCTCCATTATGGGGTATTCTTTCAGATAAAGGTCACCACAAAGCCTGGATGTTTTTAGGAACCATCATGTATGCCATCGGTCAACTGCTGTATGGGTTTTCAGAAGATGTGAGTTTGATGATTGTTGCAAGAGTCTTTTCTGGACTAGGTGCTGCATCAGGTATAACGATTTATGCGGCACTTATATTGATTCATTCTACGAAAGATGTTGTTGGAAGAAATTTATCGTTATTTGGTGGTGCACTTACACTTGGTGGTGCACTTGGATATTTCTTCGGTGGTCAATTATCTAGTCTTCAGTCAATTTTAAATGCTTCATCTTATCAATACGTCTTTTTAATTCAATCGATCTTCACCATCACTTATGCAATATTTATTATGATCTTAATTAAAAATCCTCCTTTAAAACCAGATCAAACCTACATTCCTTTTTACAAACATATGCTTTCGATTTTTAATTTAAAAATTCATCAATGGCTATTTTATGTGGGATTATTACTCGCAACCATGAGTTTTACCTTTGTAAGTAAATATGTTGATGTCTACTTTAGAGACTTAAACTATGATCCAAGTATGCTTGGTTCTTTTGTTTTATTCACAGGTATGATGAGTTTAGTGACGGCACTTGTAATTGTCCCTAAACTTTTTAAGCTTAACTTTAATAAAACGTTTTTAACATTCACACTTATTGGTGCCATTGCATTATGGATGACATTCCAATTTTCAAATTTACTTGTAAGTCTATACACGATATTTTCTATGTATATTTTTGCTAAAACAGCACATCAACCTTTTGAACAAAGTCATATTTCTTCTTTTGCTTCTGATGATTATGGAAGAGTCATGGGCATTAGACAGTTATTTGTTGGCTTAGGGATGATATTTGGACCCATTGCTGGAAGCTTCATTTATGCCTACAATCGTACGTTATCTTTTGAAATTGCTGCGTATTTAATCATCTTGAGTATTCTTTTGATGATGGTAAGTATCAAACTACATCCTTCTGAATAAAACGTTTTCATAAATTTGTATTTTCTTTTTATCTTATAATACATGTGAGGATATGATGACGTTTTTATTTGAAAATCCATTTGATGGCGAACTGCATCCAATTCAAAACACTCCAGATGATATTTTTTCTCATAAATTATTAGGAGATGGATTTGTTGTAAACCCACAAAATAAAACGATTGTCGCCCCAATTGAGGGTGTGATTGAAACCATTCATCCTTCAAAACATTTATTGATGATAAAAGGTAAGAATGTTCACGTCTTGTTACATCTAGGATTAAAAGCACGTCATGACATTGTAAAATGGCATGTAGAAGTGGGAAATCGTGTTGCCATTGGTGATCCTATTGGCACGCTTTTAAATAACTTTTTTAATCAGTCTTTCAATGATCAGTCATGCAATATTGTTTTTGTAGAAAAAGAAACGTGTACACGACATAATGCACACGTTACATGTGAGGAGCGTTAATGCGTTGATTACAGTTGTTTCAGGTTATGGGATCGGAAAAACATATGTCGTTGACTCGCTAGAAACAACCCCTTCATTAAAAATTATCCATGATCCAAAAAAAGAACTTCATATTCTAGATCAAGCACTCAAAAAATTTAGAGCAGAATTAGAATCTATGTTACATGATCCTTCTGCACATGATGTGCTTGCTTTTCAGTATGCAATGGCAATGGATGAGGAATTTATACAATCGATTCAATCTTATATTATAGATAAAAAAATGAACGCAAGTTATGCGTTAAGAGTGGCGTTAGATTATTATGTTTCTGTATTATCAACATCATCCAATGCGTATATGCGTGACCGTATTGATGATTTTGAATCTTTTTATGAACGTATGTTATATGTGATTCAAGGCATCCCTTTTATTGATATGCGACATATTCAAGAAGACATTATCGTCATTTTAAAAACGCTCAATTTACATATTATGAATCAGCTTAATGCATTACATGTCAAAGGTATCATCACTTCTTCAAATTCCATTACATCACATGCAGCGATTATCGCCAAACAAAAAGGCATTCCTTCATTGTTTGGAGTGGATGATTTAAACCAATTCCAACATGGAGATTTAATGATTCTTGATGCCGATGAAAAACTCATTCATATGCTTCCAAATGCAAAAATGCTTGCATCATATGCGCAACCAGATAATAAAGATCTAATAGACCCATCTCATTACACAAAATGGCAAACAGAACCTGCGCAAACAATGGATGGTATTTCGATTCCAATTGAAGCAAACATGTCTTCTATTCAAGATTTAGATGCTATTAAAGCATCTGGTGCTGAAGGGATTGGACTCATTCGTACAGAACTTCTATTTATAGATAAGTTGTTACCACCCTCATTTGAAGATCAATTACAAATGTATGAACGTATCGTCAAACATTATAAACATCATCCAATTACATTCAGGTTGTTTGATTTAGGTGGAGAAAAAGTTGTGCCTTTTATTAGACTTAAAAAAGAAGACAATCCATTATTAGGTTTACGTGGTATTCGCCTTTTCCAAAAATATCAACAGCTTTTTTACAATCAAATTAAAGCATTACTAATGAGTGCTGTTCATGGTCATATTCGTTTGCTTATCCCCATGGTCTCCACGAAAAAAGAAATCATTGAAGTCATGACATTTATCCAACAAATCAAACAAGCATGTATCGATAAAAACATTGCTGTTGGTGATATCAATATAGGTGTTATGATTGAAGTTCCTTCTCTTGCATTATCTGCACATTTAATTGCACCAATTGTCGATTTTTTCTCTATCGGAACCAATGATCTTGTTCAATATACCATGGCAACGGATCGTTCCGTCTTACTTGATAATGATATTGCAGATCCATATCACCCTTCTATCATTTCACTTATCCCTCATGTTTCAGAGAGTGCACATAAACATCACATACCTGTAAGTGTTTGTGGTGATGTTGCTTCTCAAGAAGATTATGCAACATTGCTGATTGCACTAGGTATTTCAAGTTTATCCATGGTTCCCAGTAAAATATTATCGATGAAACAACATATTTCAAGCTTACATTCTGGTCATTTAAAATCACTAAAGCCTTCTTTTTTAAACGTTGAAGATGATCATGAACTCAAAGCATTATTAAAAAAAGCACCTTCTTTATAGAAGGTGCTTTTTTTATTCAAGTTATGATTTCTGAATATAAAATTTAAGACGTTAAAATAATTTTGTTTGTTCATAACTTAAAATAGCGACTTTATAAATCGGTGTCACGAGTACAATGACAATACCTCCGTTAGAGATTCTGTTGACATCATGATTAAAAATTATCAAATATTATTTTTTATTAAAAAAATATGCACTTAACTGTGCATATTTAAATTCATACATAATGTTTTAAATGCCTCTAAAGATAATGTCTCTTGTTGTTGTGAACCATATCGTCTTAAAGTGACAGTTTGTTGTTCAACTTCTTGGTCACCAAGAACTAAAGTAAATGGAATCTTTTCTGTTTGTGCAGCGCGTATTTTATACCCCATTTTCTCGTTTCTTAAATCCATTTCAACTCTAAATGCAGATAACGTTTGTTTGACTTCTTCTGCATAAGCTGAATGCAAGTCAAGATGCACTGGAATGATTTTAATTTGCGTTGGTGATAACCAAAATGGGAATGCGCCTTTGTATTCTTCTATTAAATACGCAACAAAACGTTCCATTGTTGATACAATCCCTCTGTGAATCACAACTGGACGGTAATTTGCGCCATCTTCACCTACATATGTTAAATCAAATTTCTCTGGTAATAAAAAGTCTAATTGAATGGTTGACAATGTTTCTTCATGTCCCAATGCTGTTTTTACTTGAACATCTAATTTAGGTCCATAAAAAGCAGCTTCCCCTGTTGCTTCATAATAAGGTATCTCTAATTCATCCATGGCTTCTTTTAACATCGTTTCTGCTTTATTCCACATGACATCATCAGGATAATATTTTTCTTTATCATCTTGATCACGATAACTCAAGCGACATGTAAAATCTGTGATTTCAAAATCTTTGTATACATCAAATAATAAATAGGCAACACGTTTAAACTCTTCTTTGATTTGATCTGGTCTCACAAAAATATGGGCATCATTAAGCGTCATTTCTCTTACACGTTGTAATCCAGATAGCGCACCACTTTTTTCATAACGATGCATCATTCCTAATTCTGCGATACGAATTGGAAGTTCTCTATAACTATGAATATCTTGTTTAAAGATCAACATGTGATGTGGACAATTCATTGGTCTTAATACAAGTAATTCACCATCCCCCATATCCATTGGTGGAAACATATTTTCATGATAATGATCCCAATGTCCAGATGTCTTATATAAATCTACATTAGCCATAATGGGTGTATATACATGATCATAACCTAATGCGATTTCTTTATCTGTAATATAACGCTCAATAACACGTCTTATCGTCGCACCTTTTTTTAACCAAAAGGGAAGTCCAGCACCTGCTTCTTTTGTTGTCATAAACAGATTTTGAGCTTTACCGATTTTACGGTGATCACGTGCTTTTCTTTCTTCAAGTAATAGTAAATATGCTTGTAAATCTGCGTCACTAAAAAATGCCGTTCCATAAATACGTGTAAGCATATCATTTTTAGCATCACCTCTAAAGTAAGCACCTGCTAAACTCAATAATTTAAAATGCTTAATAAGTCCGGTATGACTAACATGTCCCCCACGACATAAATCGGTAAAATCACCTTGCGTATAAAATGTTAATTGCTCATGTTTGTATTGTTCGATAATATCTAATTTATATTGATCGTGTTTAAAAAGTGTTTTCGCTTCTTCATAGGAAATTTCTTTTCTAATAATCGGCAAAGCTTGATCTTTAAATATATGCATCTTTTTTTCAATACGCACTAAATCATCTTCTGTGAGTTGATACCCTGGTACTGAAATATCATAATAGAAACCTTCATCAATGGCGGGACCTACACCGAAAAGGGCATTAGGATATAATGATAAAACTGCTTGTGCGAGTAAGTGCGCAGCAGAATGTCTTAAAAAATATAATGCCTCTTTATCTTTTTTTGTGACAATTTTAAATCTTGCATCCTTTGATAATGGTCTTGAAAGCTCAATATAATCATCATTGATGATGGCACCAATCGCATCTTTTGCTAAACTCTTTGAAATCGATGCGGCAATGTCATAAACAGTCATGCCCTCTTTGTATGTTTTGATACTTCCATCAGGAAATGTTAAATTCATAAGAATCCTCTTTCGTAAAAAAGATGCCTTATCTAAGGATAAGACACGCTTATTATAGCATATATCAAAAACTTTTTCTATGATAACTTCACTAATTCTGTCATGTCACGAAGTCTTCTTATAAGCCTTGTTGCTTTAACTCTATTAATTTCATCATGCCCACTTGCAAGTGCGTCTACAAGCTGAGTCATTGTATAATTCGATGACACATAGATTGGTAAAGATGCACTTAAACGATATTGAATGAGTGGCATCAATATTTCATCTCTAAACCATGACGAATGATATTCGCCACCTAAGTCATCTAAAATTAAAATGGATGTTTGTTTTAAAATGTTGATTCGTTTTTCTATTGTACCCTCATCAATACCCTGTTTAAATCCTCTAATTAAATCTGGAACATAAGCAAAAATGACATCGATATCATGGTCTGCATAATAAGCAGCAATCGCCGATAATAAATAGCTTTTCCCAGATCCATATGGACCATGAATATAGATTCCTTTTGTTGCTTTTTTATCTATATACAATTGCACGGATCTTTTAGCAATCTCTAGCGCTTTTATTCTTATATCAGATGTTTGATGAAAATCATTGAGTGTCGCATCTTGAATATAAATATCACTATCAAATAATGATAAATATTGTCTCAGTTTTTGTTGTTTCACCGCATAAGCTTTTTCTTTTGTTGGACGATACATAATTTCAATATAAGGTTCTTTGATGAGTACAGGTATGTATCCATCATAAGACTTTTGATCATACTTATCCATTAAATATTGATATACTTTTAATACATCTAAATCGTCAATTATTAAATCTTTTGTTTCTTCATCTTTTGAAATGACGTCTCGCATCTCTAATAAGGTCATAGAGCGTCCTCCTCTTTTTTGAGTTCCGCTAAATAATCATCTAACCAATCTGGTTCTACAGACACACGTACAGATTTTTTTACTTGTTTTTTCTGATATGCTGTTTCTAATTTTGTTGTCATTTCTATTGCATCTTGAGATGTCGTGACACCTTTAGACATCCAATCTATGAGGATTTTTTCTAAATAATTAATGTGAGGCAGCACACCTTCTTTACGTTTCAACACAAACACAAGTAAAACATTAATAACACCAAGATCGACATGATTTCTTTCAACAAGCGATGTAATGGTATCTAATGCAATACCTTGATGATCATGTTTTCCATACTTTTGGATGATATAAAGTGGTGAGATCTGACTGTAGTTACTAAATGGTTGTTCTTTTTTGTCATCAATGGTTAATATTTGATGTTGTTCAAAATAGCGTTTTGCAGCATTTTTAATGGCTTCATTTTTGACAATTTGAGATGGATGTATCGATGTCAAGATCTGATTTAAATCTTCTTGATTTAGCTGATAAATGAATACAAGATTTTCAATAAGTTGTCGTGTTGTTGATTTCAATAAAGACGGCTTTTTATATGCGGATGGCAGTTGATCGACCCATGTTTCGTATGGAAAACGTGTTTTTATTACGTTTGCATGTACCCCACCATTTTCAAATAGTGGTGAATCAATCGATAGTTTTTTTACTTGGTCGACTTCAAAGACATCATCATAATGAATGTCTTTTCTTTGATAGCCTAAATGTGGCTGTTCAACTTTAAATTGATCGACTAATGTACGTAACATTGCATGACCAATTTTTTGTTCCAATGTGATACCAAAAATTGTATCTGTTAAAAATTGTTTAGCGGTCATCGGTTTTTTAATTTGCAGTAATACATCTTCTTTTGATTCGTAAACATCTAAGAGTACATGTGCTTGAAGTTTATTACATGCATCTTCAAATTCTTTTTTTGTAATCACGAGCAAGTTAAGTATATCCATGTCGTTGATAGAGATAACATCTTTTTGATATGTCAGTGAAAAAATGAAATGATATAGCGAAAAAGCCACTTGACCGATGAGTGGTTGATATAAAAGTGAGATGACTTTATGATCATGCCCAGATAAATCAATTGGCGCATATAATTTAAGTGTTGCCATGAATAATCTTATCTATTTCCTTTTCTAAAGCTTGATAAAATGCTTCGAAATTAAGTGTACTTGAAATGATATGTGTTGTTTTTTTCATTTTAAGTGATTGATCCATTTGCGAAGAAATTCTTGATTCAGCTTGTTCAGGGGTTAATCCTCTTTTTAATAATCGGTGTTTTTGTATGTCTTTCGGTACTGTAATTAAAATCACGGCATCTAAACGGTTTTCATATTGAGTTTCAAAGAGGAGTGGTATATCGATAATCACATGATGTGTTGATGCTTGGATTTGATATTCGATGATGTCATAAACTTTTGGATGCAAATATGCTTCAAGTGACTTCCGCAATGTTTCATTATTGAAAACATCTTGCTTAAATTGTTGTTGAATCGTGCGATCGTTAAGATTTAACTCAAAAAGCGAAGATAATTCTTTTATAATAAGCGGATCTTTCCATAATGTATGTACGATGGCATCACTGTCTATGATTGTGAATCCCTTTGCTTTTAAATATGTCGTCGCAGTTGACTTACCACTGGCAATATTTCCAGTGATACCAATTTTAAGTTTATTTTCTTTGACAGGTTGGACAGACATAAGTCCCTCTACCTCCAACTTTAATTTTAATGATGGGTGTATGACAAACTTCACATGGTATGTCTTTTTTTGTATGTACTTTTAATTCATTTTGAAATTTACCATCGACACCATGCATGGCATGATACGTCCTAATCGTGGATCCACCTAATTCTGTTGCATATGATAAGACATGTATCGCATGATATACAATCCAACTTACATCTTTTTTAGTGAGTCGATCACATTTCTTTTCTGGATGTATACCTGCTCTAAAGAGAGTTTCATCCACATAAATATTTCCAAGTCCTGCGATAAGATGCTGGTCAAGTAATGCCATTTTTATAGGAATTCTTTTTTGCTTTAATCGTTTATATAATGCGATCGGATCAATATCTTTAGGTTCTTTTCCAAGCAAAGATAGTGGTGGAACTTCTAAATAGGTCTTTTTATCGATCAGTTCAAATTTTCCAAATTTTCTCGTATCATGATATGTTAGTGATTCATTTGTATTTAAATCAAAAACAACATGTTCATGATTGGAAGGTGGTCTTTTTTGGTGAATATAATATTTTCCTTCCATTCTAAGATGTGAAATCAAGACATGATGATCTAACACAAAAACTAAATATTTTCCATATCTTAAAATATCATGAATCGTCTGACCTAGAATGTCTTTTTCAAAATCTTTTGTTATGACACAATTAGACCAATATACATGAACATCTACAATTGTTTTACCACTTACAAGCGTCTTTAATGTTTGTCTAACGGTTTCAACTTCAGGAAGCTCTGGCATTATTTTACCTCATACCATGTATGACCTGTATCCATCGAAATATCTAGGGATACATGCATCTCGATGGCTTGTTTCATGGCCTCTTCCACAAATTTAGAAACTGTTTCAAGCTCCTCTTTATAAACATTTAATATAAGTTCATCATGGACTTGCAATATGAGTGATGAACGCAATTGATGCTCTTTTAATTTACGATGTAATTCAATCATCGCAAGTTTAATAATATCTGCAGCCGAACCTTGAATCGGAGCATTCATCGCGGTTCTCTCACCAAAGGCACGTTGCATATACACAGATGACTGAAGTTCTGGTATGTAACGTCTTCTTTTTAAGATTGTTTCAACATATCCATTGGCTTTTGCAAATGCAACAGTATTTTCCATATACGATTTAATTTCTGGATAAATGGTTAAATACGTATCAATAAATTGTTGTGCTTCTTTTTGAGATACATGGATATCATCTGCGAGGCTCCATGCTGAAATGCCATAAATGATGCCAAAATTCACTGCTTTTGCTTGTCTTCTTTGTTCTTTAGACACTTCATTAACATGAAATACTTTTTTTGCTGTTTGCTCATGAATGTCTTCACCATTATTAAACGATTCAATGAGGGCAGTGACATTTGCGATGTGTGCTAATACACGTAGTTCAATTTGGGAGTAATCTGCACCAAGTAACATTGCACCGTTAGATGCATGAAAGATTTGACGAATTAGACGCCCTTCTTCCGTGCGAATCGGAATGTTTTGTAAATTAGGATCTGTCGAAGAGAGTCGTCCAGTCGTCGTAAGTGCCTGCATATAAATCGTATGGATTTTACCGTCTTCTAAAATATATGGTCTTAAACCTTCGATATAGGTTGAGTAAAGTTTTGTAACACTGCGATATGTTAAGATATGCTCAATAATCGGATGATGTTTTTTTAATTTTTCTAAGACATCGACATTTGTTGAATAGCCTGTTTTTGTTTTCTTGCTTGCAGGTAATCCTAAATGCGCAAATAATACCTCTCCGAGTTGTTTTGGAGAAGCAATATTAAATGTCACCCCTGCAAGAGCATAAATGTCTTTTTCTAGTAATTCAATTTTCTTCTTTAATGTCTCACCCATGTGTTTGAGTGTTTCGATATTTGCATCAATACCAGAAAATTCCATATCACCTAAAACAAAGGATAATGGCAGCTCTACATCATATAACAAGTGATATTGATGTTTATCTTTAAGCAGTTGATCTTGCGTATCTTTTAAATCTTGAATCGCTTTTGCTTTAGAGACGATATGTGCATGATGAGATAAATCTTCAGGGAGTCCTCTTTTAACGCCTTTCCCATAAATATCTTCTTCATATGCAACACCGATATAATCAAATGCTGATACAACTCGATTAAATTCTTCTTTTCCTAAATGCGCGTTAATAATGTAACTCGACAGTAATAAATCAGATGTGACCCCTTTTAAATGTATGTCACGCCATTTAAAAAAGACATACATCGCTTTTGCATCATACACATATTTTTTTATGGTTGCATCTTCTAAAAAGTCTTTAAACACTGAAGATGATAGCGCATATTCAGGATCAATAAAAACATAAGTTTCATCAAATGCAAGTCCAATTCCCCAAAGGGATGCTTGATGATAATTTGAATGAGATAATTCTACATGCATGGCACATGTTTTTATGTCAAATGATTGAAAAGTGGCATCATCTTGAACATTGACAAATGTGAAGGCTGATGCTTTAGGTTCTTGAACCACTTTTTTAGCAAGCATGTGAAGTTCATATCGCTGAAGAAATTTAATTCTTTGATCTTGATCAAGTGGTTTTCTAATAATATCATCAATGTTTAAATCAAGCGCTGCATGCGTATCAATGGTGACAAGCATCTTTGATAATATGGCGGAGTCTTTACCAGCTATAATTTTTTCTGAAAGCTTACCACCAATCTCATCTGCATGATCCAATACATTTTCTAAGGTCTGATATGTTTTTAAAAGTTTAATCGCGGTTTTCTCACCAACTCCAGGAATCCCAGGAATATTATCTGAGGGGTCTCCCATGAGTCCTTTTAAATCAATCATTTGTTGATGTGAAAGTTCATAAGTTTCTAAGATTTTTTTAGGGGTATAATCATGGACTTCTTTCATGCCTTTTTTTAACAAATGGACCGTGACATGATCTGAAACAAGTTGAAGCAAATCTCGGTCTGATGAATAAATGTGCACATCATAACCTTCAAGTTTAGATAATGTACCTATGATATCATCCGCTTCATATCCTGTTTGTCTGTAGTGGGTAATTCCCATAACATCTAAATAGCCATTGATGATACTTAGTTGGCTTGCAAGTTCTTCTGGCATTTTTGCACGACCTGCTTTGTAGTCTTCGTATACAAGGTGTCGCTTTGTTTTTTCTTTGGTGTCAAATGCAACTAAAATCATGTCATCTTGATCTGTGACAATTTGTTCAAACATATTGATAAATGCAAAAAGTGCATTGGTATATTCACCTTTAGAAGTTTGCATCAAGGTTGCACCTGGATAAGCTGTTGCAAAGTATGCTCTAAAGACGATTGAATTTCCATCTACTAGTATTAGTTTTTTATTCATAAACACCTACTCATTTAAAATTTTATCACATCTTTTATCACTGTTTTTCCACGACTTATGTGGATAACTTCAAAAATAAAAGTCAATATTTAAATCGACCTTTATTCTTTCCTTTACCTTTTTTAATTTTACTTGGTTGAAACTGATTTGGATTCAAGTTAGACATATTTGAAGGATCCATGGACATCATATGTTTCATCATCTTTTTTTGATTGTTAAATGCATCTCTTAGACGATTGACTGCAGCCACCGATAGACCACTCCCTCTTGC
>CAXRJA010000042.1:0-10539 GCA_964230965.1 Acholeplasmataceae bacterium
TCAATGATATTTTTGATGGATATGGTATCACATCATTTTCTAAAACAACATCCAATGAGGATGGTATGCACCAAATCATTAAACAAACACAAAAAGATTTTAAAGGTTTATGCTTTTTGAATCTTGTAGATTTTGATGCACTTTATGGACATAGAAGAGATCCTGTTGGATATGGTAAAGCAATTGAAGCATTTGATGTTCAATTAAAAACTTTAATCGAGCATTTAAATGATGATGACTTGTTAATTTTAACGGCGGATCACGGAAATGACCCAATTCATCATGGGACAGATCATACAAGGGAATTTGTTCCAGTCATTGCATATCATCATCACATTCATTCACCAAAACATTTAGGCATCCGAGAAACGTTTGCAGATTTAGGCGCAACCTTATCAGATAACTTTAAGGCAGAAATGCCTTCAATTGGAACATCCTTTTTAGAAGAAATAAAATAAAAAAAACCTCGCATTAAATTGTGAGGTTTTTTATTGGTGTATTCGTCGCAATTGCAATCATTAATAAAAGACGTGCCTTTTGACTATTTAAATGTGGAGATAACACACAACCAATTTCCGTGAGTTGTTTTGCGCCACCAAGATATGGATAAGTTGGGAAAGGTCGTCCTTTTGGAACGCGTGATGTAATCATAACAGAAACATCATTTTCAATTAAAAACTCAATGTGTTCAACAATTGCTGGAGGTACATTTCCTCTACCAAATCCTTCAATGACAACACCATCAAAATCTATAAAGTGTCTTAGTAATTGTCCTGAATCACCGGTATAAGTTTTATATATCGCAACGTTATTATGTAATGAAGAAGGTTTACCGAGTTGAAATTGTTTTTGAAAAGATCGATAATAAACAATTTCTAAGTCATCCACAACACCAATAGGACCAAACTCTAATGATTGAAAAGTATCAAGTGATACTGTGTGAGATTTCGTAACTTCATAAGGATGATGAATCGTATCATTTAAAACAACCAACACACCTTTGTTTTTAGAATTAGGATGAGTTGCAACTAAAATTGAAGAAACAATATTATTTAAACCATCATAAGCAATGTCGGAATAATTTCTCATAGAACCAGTAAAGATAATTGGTATTTCAATTTGGCTGAAATAAAGATCAAGAAAAAAAGCAGTTTCCTCCAAAGTATCTGTGCCGTGTGTAATTACAAAACCATCATAATCATTTTTAGAGATGTTAGATTGAATGAACTTTGATAAATCTAACATATCATTTGGTGTCATATGTGGAGAAGGTTTCATTAAAAAAACATGTGTATCAATTTGAATGTCATTTAAAACACTATGTCTTAAATTCATTAGATGTTGTTTTTGAAATTCAATCACATCGTTAGATAAGTCTTTATGATGATCCATTGAAATGGTACCACCTGTTAATATGAGCAGAACTTTTTTAGACATCATTTTTCCTCACATTCTATATAAATTCATTATATCGTAAACTAGGTAATTTTATAATCTATAAAATTAATTGATAGACAGACTAAATTTTATAGAAGCCAAAATTTAATATAATAAAGTTATCAACATTTCAACATTAATAAACTTATCCGCACAGTAAGTATATTATGTATTAGTTAACATAATATATATTATGCGAACTAATTTAAAATTAATAAAAAACGGAATATAAGTCTTAAACATATTAATTTTTGTTTTATTGTTAAAATAATTAATGAAATATAAAACTTCTCTTTCAATTTAATATATGCATATTTTAAGTTTTGATATGTTTAAGCGATATTTTTCGTGTTTGTTTTAGTATTAAAACTTCTTATGAATATTATTGTATTATTTATATTTATATTGTTGATTTTTGAAAGACTCTACTTCTTCAATTAAAAAAAATATCTCTTTTATCGAGATATTTTTATCTTCATTTTCTAGGTCGTTTTTGAACGTTGTGTTATTTCATCATCATTCCATTAGGTGAACAATTTAAGATTTTTCATAGACGTATTTCTTCTGAATAAATGTAAGAAGAAAAATATCTTTTAATTTAAAATTGTTAACAAAAGAAATATAAGTCTTAAAGGTATTAATTTTTGTTTCATTGTTAAAATAATATATTAAATATAAAACTTCTCTTTAAATTTAATATATGCATATTTAAAGTTTTGATAAATTTAAGTAATACATTACGTGTTTGTTATAGAATTAAAACTTCTTATGAATATTATAGTATTGTTTATATTTATATTGTTGATTCAGTTTAATGAATTGTTCTTCTGTGATCGTTTATACATTCATTTAACCCAAGTTAAAAGTGTTGCACCGTATGATAATCCTCCACCAAAACCAACTAGAGCAATCAAATCACCTTTTTTTAATTTTTTATGTTTATAAGCATCTGCTAAAGTAATGATAATTGATGCACCTGATGTATTACCAAAATTTCTAATTGTTGTATGGGTTTTACTTGGTGACATACCTAGTGTATTTAATCCATGCTTAATAATGTTAATATTTGCTTGATGAAATATGATGAAATCAAGATGATCTACGTCTTTATTCGCTTTTTTAAGGACTTGTTGCGTTGCAAAAGGTAACACACGAACTGCAAAATCCCAAACTTTTTTTCCTTGCATCTCAAATCGATGTAAATTATTAGCAATCGTCTCTAAGGATGTTGGAAAAGATGCGCCACCACCTTGGAATCTGATGACATCATTTTTATCTCCTTCAGTCATGAGATATCCTTCATGAATGCCACCTTCTTGATCAGATACACTAAGTACTGCAGCGCCAGCACCGTCTCCAAAATAAACACATGTTGTTCTGTCTGTATAATCTAATATTCTAGAATATGTTTCTGCACCAATCACTAAAACATGTTTATAACCAAAAGATTTTTGCATTGCATAGGCAGTATTGAGTGCGTAGACAAATCCTGCACATACTGCACCTACATCAAAAGCAGCAGCATTGAAAGCTTTCAATTTTCCTTGAACAATGGATGCAGTTGGTGGTTGAATCATGTCAGGAGATGATGTTGCTAATACGATAAGTTCTATGTCATCCACGTTCAAGTTTGCATCTTTAATTGCTTCTTTCGCTGCAATTACTGCTAAGTCTGACGTGGTTTCCTCTTTAGACGCCATTCTTCTCTCTTTAATTCCAACTTTTTCATAGATCCAAGCATCAGATGTTTCGATTTTATCCTCGAACCAAGCATTGGGAATGATTGTTTTTGGAACATAATATCCTAGACCTGAGATAATGATTGACATTTATTGTCCTCGTTTACTTTCGATTCTATTGTATCAAAAACCACATTGAAACTTTTAATTATGTAAGAATAAAGAAAAAAGCGATGACATATCACTTTTTTTCTTCTAAATCTGTTTTACAAGTTGATAAACCAAATAACTTATAGAAACCACAAAATGACGTGGCTACCGTAAATAATAAGAATGCACTCATAAACATAAGTGGATATAATTCTAAAAATAAGGCAAATATAATTATAACAACTGCTAAAGCAAGACGTATGATACGATCTAGATGTCCCAAATTGCGATCAAACATAAATTATAGTACCACCTTTACAGTTTTTTTGGCAAAAAGTATCTGTACCTAAATTACAACTTAAGTATTCGTTTTTACTTTTACCGAGTTTGTAACGTGTTGCATCTAATAATTTCAGATGTTTTTGATTTAATAAGTCTCTTAAAGTGATCATTTGACCTGTTGCTTCTTTAATTAGTTTGATTTTATCTAAGGTTGTTATAAGTCGTCTCCGAATAATGATAATTGTTTCATTTTAGTGTAAGGTTGTTTTTCTATGAGTTGTTGCCATTTTGTTGCACGACCTTTTCCAAGGGGTCTAATTTTACCTTCATCCCGTAATCTTGCGAGTGTACGGTCAATCGTGGCATTACTTACTGTTGGATGTTTGATACGCAAATCTTCTTTTGAAAAAAGCTCTGGTAATTTATAAATGGTGTTTTCGATAGAATCTGTTTTATTTAATTTTACCTCAAATTGATACGTATGTAAACGTTTTTCTATATCTTCATAACATAATATCAATACGTCTAATAATATTTGTGTTAAGAATTCTGTTTGTGCATACCCAGAATTCCAATAGTAAGATGCTGCTATTTCTGCTTGTTTAAACGCTTGATAATATTGTAAAAAGTAACTGAAAAATGGGACATAATAAAGAGCTTTAAAATGTTCAGTCAATAAAGCATAAACCATAAATAAACCAATGAGATCATTGTCATATTTAAAAATGGATAAATTAATGAAATCGACATAAAAATTTGCAATCAAATGGGTAACAGGCACATCCTGTTTTTTAATCAGTTTGTTTGTAAGTTCCAATAGTGTTTCTAAATCTTCTCTCTTTGAAATTCTTTTTTGATTTAAAAGTGCTTCACCTTCGATGACAGTTGTATTATATTGATTTTGATCTAAACTTTTTGAAAGTAATTTTGCTAAATCAGAAAACTCTGTGATGGTTAACTCGATATCTACATGTTCATGAATGAGTTCAATGACACGCTTGATATTTTGCATACGTTGCTCTGTTTTATTTTTTGGTGATAAATCTTTTTTTACGAGTGCACTTAATCTTGCATCCGTGACATCAAACTCAAGCATTTTATACAAAGCAAAAAGATTATCTTCGACATTTTTTCTTTTGAACGCATCGGCGTCTTTTTTAAGGACACTATCATGATAAAAACTTGCACCTTTTTTTTCATAAAGCGCGAGTATTGTTTTAAGCACAGTACTAGATATTTGTATTCGGTCAATATTTTGTAATGCTTTCATTCAAAAACACTGCCTCCTATGAATTCTCTAATGAGTGAATGATTCGGAACAAGTTCATCTTTAATATCATCAAAATATTTTAAAAATTTGAGTAAATAATTCGCTTTCATAAAATGCGGACTCATCGGATCGATGGTGTTTAATCGATGCATCGCATGTTTTTTTAAAACGGCTAGTTCATAAGCAAGTTCACTATTAAATGTGTAATCTGCATGTTGTTGATGATCATAAATCCATCGAAATTCTCCTTGACGCACCGATGCCCACATATCTAATGTTTTTTCTGCAGGTGTATCTCTGAACACTGCATCTCGTACAATGCGTCTTAATAAACGCATATCAGAAACTCGAATAGGTGCATGTTTATCAATGTGGAGTTGTGTTTGAGGTGCAATATACACAAAATATTTATGTGATCGTGCAATGGTCTCTGTAAGTCGTTGATTGAGTGCATGAATCCCTTCGATTAAGATCACTTCATTAGGGTTGAGCGTCAATGATTTTCCATGTCTTCTTGTTTTGGTTTTAAAATCAAAATGCGGAAGCATAACCGTTTTACCTTCTGTTAATGCATGTAAATCTTCATTAAATTGTTTTAAGTCAAGTGATTCAATGTGTTCTAAATCTGGGGATCCATCAATATTTTTTGGAACAAAATCAGGATGTAAATAATAATCATCAATTGAAATTGCTACTGGATGTAATCCACGTGCTTGAAGTTCGATTTGAAGACGCCTTGAAAAGGTAGTTTTTCCCGATGATGAAGGCCCTGCAATCCCTATTAATTTCAATTGATCATACTTGCTTGATATATCTTCTGCAAGTTCATAAAGCATGGCTGAATGCTTAGATTCACTCATTTGTATGAGCGAAACGGCATCAAATGTTGAACGTGCGTAAGCATTAACTTTATCAATGGTGTCACCTTCAATGATTTCAGACCATTTCGCAACTTTTTTTAGCGTATTTTTATAGACTTGTTCATCTTTGAATGGTGGGATTTTCGCATCATATTCTGCTCTTGGATACCGTAACATTAAACCTTCTTTGTATATGAATAATTCATATTCATTGATATATCCTGAAGAAGGTACCATATAACCATATAAATAATTGATATATGATTCAATTTGATAAGCATTGACATAGGGTTCTTGTCTAAACTTAAATAAATGTGTTTTATGGTTTAAAAAATGATTGTCGTAATATTCTTTCGCTTCATCAACAGTCATTTGAATACGACGGATTGGGATGTTTTTATGAATGATTTCTTTAATTGTTTTTAATAATCTTTCATGAAAAGAGGTTAGAGCCATTGACTGAAGTGCAACATCCATATAAATCGATCTTGAAATCGAATAATTAAATGTGATTTCAATACGAGGATCAATGAGATTTGCTGCATATAGAATTAAGAATCGTAAAGATGTTTCATACACACGCATGGCTTCATCATGATGTAAATCTAAAAATACGATATCGTTTTTGCCCTTTACTAATGCAGACAACTCTTTTAGACGACCGTTGACATTCGCGCAATAACCAGTCATATTGTGTGCATTCATAATTGTTTCTAGTGACCTTGGTTGAGACGTTTCATAGTTTTTTAAGATGTTCATATATCGTCATCATCAAACAACGTGAGACGTTGAATTCTTTCGGTTTTTTTAGGGATTTCTTTATTTGCGTCATTCTTTTTAATTTTTTTATTTTGAGACACTTTTTTCACTTCATGCTTTTCTGTTTCTAAAGATGCTACTGTTTCAGGTGTTTCATTTTTCATGATATCGATTGTTATGTCTTTAACGTTTGTTTCTTGAGATGTTGATGTGTCATTTGACGTTGTTTCTACTGGTTTTTGATAAGTATCTACAAGTTCATAATAAATGTAGGATTGTAAATGTATTTCTTTTTTACTTTTGAATAGCGGTTTTCCGAACTTATTATCTTTTGCAAGTGCTTGTTTTAAAGGTAGTTTAACAGTCGAAGCATCACTAAACGCTTGAATTATGATATCATCAGTTAACGTTGTTGGTGTTGCTTTCATATAATGGATGATGTGAGGCTGAGATTTCACTTTTTCTATCGCAGTAAATCCTTTTCTAAAGCGTTTTGACATAGGAAGCTCAGATGCATTTAAAGTGATAATGTGACCTCTTGAAGATACTAAATGTATGTTTGAATCAACATCAAAAGTGGTTACTGCTGTGACATAGTCTATATCTGCCAGTTTAATCGCTTTGACACCTCTAGCAGATAATCCGTAATAAGGCACATCATCTCTGGACATATTGAGCATAATGCCGTTATTTGTTATTACAGAAATATATGGATGCATCGCGAGTGTAACATCCGCAAGGACATCTGTTTTATCTAATGCTATACAACGTGTTGTTTTTTGATAACGTATCATTTCGAATTGATCCAATGTGACATGTTTTATTTGTCCTTGAGTGGTCACGAGTACAAAGGTTTTATTTGCATCAAATGTTTTAAATGCAAAGATTTTAATGGCCATTTCCCCTTCTTCAAAAGGAACGATGTTATTGATATAAACACCGAGATCTTTCCATTTTTGGTCATCGATTTTATAAACAGGAATAAATGCAAAGTTTCCTAAATTAGTAAAAATGATAAGATGATGAAGTGTTGTAAGTTCCTCAAGATAGATAAGTGTGTCTTCTGATTTAAGTCCAGTTTGACTGGATAGTTGATAACTTTTTAAATTTGAGCGTTTTAAATAGCCATCACGACTGAAACCAATCATAACATTCTCTTCAACAATTAAGTCTTTTTCATCAATTTTAATGGTTTCAACTTCCTCTTCGATCATCGAGCGACGTTTCATGCCAATTGCTTTACTTGTGGATTCTAATTCTTTAATGATTAATTCCGATAAATTTTCATCTGAGTTGAGGATGGATTGGAAGTAATGAATTTTGTCTTGTAAATCTTTTGCTTCAGATTCAAGCGAGGTAATGTCGGTATTGGAAAGTCTGTAAAGTTGTAAAGTTACAATTGCTTCAGCCTGTTCTGAAGAGAAATCAAATCTTTTGATGATATTTTCTTTAGCATCTTGCTTATTTTTCGAAGATCGAATAATCTCAATAATATCATTGATTACAGAAACCATGCGTATAAGACCTTCAACAATATGAAGACGAATGGAAGCACGTTTTAAATCATAATTCGTGCGATTGGTTACAACATCTTTTTGATGATAAATATAGGCTTTTAGTATTGGAATAATACCAACTTGTTCAGGTCGGTGATTTAAAATTGCAACCATATTATAATGATAATTGATTTGTAAATCAGTATGCTTGAATAAATAGTTGATTGATAAATCGGGTTGTCGACCCTTTTTTAGATCTATTGAGATGCGAAGTCCTTCTTGGTCTGACTCATCGCGTACTTCTAATAGATCATCTAATTTTTTATTGAGTCTTAAAGCATCAATGTTTTTTACAAGATCTGCTTTGTTTACTTCATAAGGAATTTCATCAATGACAATTCTATGTTGATCTTTTTTAATTTCTTCTAAATGATAATTTGCACGTATCACTACTTTTCCATGGCCTTTTTCTAGTGCTTGTGATATACCATCGATGCCTTGAACAAGTCCGCCCGTTGGAAAGTCTGGACCTTTGATATATTTCATTAAATCTTGTGTCGTGAGGTGTTCATTCTTTATGAGAGCAATCGTTGCTGAAATCACCTCTTTAATGTTGTGAGGTGGAATTTTTGTTGCATAACCAGCTGAAATACCTGTTGCACCATTCACAAGTAAGTTTGGAAATTTTGAAGGTAAAACGGTTGGTTCTACTTCTTCATCATCAAAGTTTGGTACAAGTGGGACAGTTCTAGCGTTGATATCTTGAAGCAATAATTCTGCAGCTTTTGATAATCGTGCTTCTGTATAACGCATGGCTGCAGCACTGTCACCATCAATAGATCCGTTGTTACCGTGCATGTCAATAAGCGGGATGTGCATCTTAAAATCTTGTGAAAGTCTTACCATTGCATCATAGATTGATGAATCACCATGAGGGTGATATTTACCCATGACTTCACCAGCGATTCTTGCTGACTTTTTGTAAGGTTGATTGCTTGTCATACCCAATTGCTGCATCGCATATAATATACGTCTTTGAACGGGTTTTAAACCGTCTCTAGCATCAGGTAATGCACGATCTTGAATGATGTATTTGGAATACCTTCCAAAACGGTCAGCTAAAATATCCTCAAAGGATTCTTTGAGGAGTGTTTCAACGAATTGATCTAATGTTTGTTTAAGTTTAGGCATCTAGTGCTCCTAAGTTTGGATCAAAATCATCCGTGACTTCAAAATCGATATGGTCTTCAATCCAAGCACGACGTGGTGTGACATCATCTCCCATCAATATTGATAACTGTTTATCGGAGACATTTAAATCATCGATGGTTACTTGAATAAGTTTGCGTGATTCAGGGTTCATCGTCGTTTCCCATAGTTGATCGGCATTCATTTCACCGAGACCTTTAAAGCGCTGGATTGTATACTGACCCTTTTGAAGATAGGATCTAAGTTCTTCATCACTCCAAGCATAAATCACAGATTGTTTTTTTGTGCCTTTTTTTGTGAGTTTATAAAATGGTGGTTGTGCGATAAATAGTTTTCCATGCTCAATAAGTGGGCGCATAAAACGAAAGAAAAAGGTCATGAGTAATACTTGAATGTGTGCGCCATCTGTATCGGCATCAGTCATAATAATGACTTTATTATATTGGCATTGTTCAATATTAAAATTGATTCCAAAGTCAGCACCAATGGTATGAATGATTGTGCCAATTTCCTCATTTTTAAGAATGGCATCTAATGTTGCTTTTTCTGTATTAATGACTTTACCTCTTAATGGCAAAATCGCTTGGAAACGTCTATTTCTACCTTGTTTTGCAGAACCGCCAGCAGAATCCCCCTCTACTAAAAACAACTCATTGATCGACTTATCTTTTGATTGTGCAGGCGATAGTTTTCCTGATAAGGAAACATCTTTTTTATTTTTAACTTTACCAGTTCTTGCTTCATCACGTGCTTTTCTCGCTGCTTCACGTGCTTTTTGCGCATACTGAGCACGTTCAATAATTGTATAGGCAACAGTTTTATTTTCTTCTAAATAGGTAGTAATATGTTCATAAACTACATTATCCGAAGCTGTTCTTGCATCAGGTGTTCCTAATTTCCCTTTTGTTTGTCCCTCAAATTCTAATAAATCTTCAGGTATTCTTAGAGAAATGACAGTAGTTAAACCTTCTCTAATATCTGTACCCTCTAAATTAGAGTCTTTTTCTTTGATGAGTTGATATTTTCTTGCATAATCGTTTAAAGCTCTTGTGAGTGCTGATCTAAAGCCACTCTCATGGGTACCACCGTCTTTAGTTCGCACATTGTTTACAAATGAAAAGAGTTGTTCATTGTAATTGCTAGTAAATTGCATGGCAACTTCTACTTCGATACCATGTGATTTTTTAGCTGGTATATAAAAACCTTCAAAA
Source organism: Acholeplasmataceae bacterium (assembly GCA_964230965.1). Taxonomy (GTDB): domain Bacteria; phylum Bacillota_I; class Bacilli_A; order Acholeplasmatales; family Acholeplasmataceae; genus UBA8290. The sequence goes on from CAXRJA010000042.1 coordinate 10,354, forward strand.
TAGATCGTTTCATGAAGACCTTTTTCATCTCCATTTACGTGATGAACAAAAGCTTTAATACCTTCTTCATATTTAAAAACTTCTTTATGTTGATTTCTTTCATCAACAATAACCATTTCTAATCCTTTAATTAGAAAGGCTGTTTCTCTCATACGTTCTTTGATTTGATCAAATGAAAAGAGCGTT
>CAXRJA010000043.1:0-5640 GCA_964230965.1 Acholeplasmataceae bacterium
CTTGACCTTTTAATATATCTCCTGTTTTGATTGTTGCAAGTTCTTCTTCTCTTGCTTTCACACGAGCTTCATAAGCATCTTGTCTTGCTTTTTCAAAAATTTGTTTACGAGATGCAATAATTTTTTGAAAACGACCTCTCTTAGAAACTTCTAATAATTTAACTTCTAATGTTTTACCACGCAATTGATCTTTGTTTTTCACAAGATCATAATCTAAATGACTGTAAGGTAAAAATGCTTCGAACATGTCAATCGATAAGATTAAACCTTTTTCTTCAACTTTTTTTACTTTAGATTTTAAAATTATGTTGTTTTTTGCTGCTTCCTCTAATTTAACAAATGCATCTTCTTCAAGTATCGGTAAACGCGATAATAAAATTTGTGCAGGTACATCTGTAATTTTTTGAATACGTGCTTTTAATGTATCACCAACAGAAATTAACCCTACGAATGAATTAGGGGAGGGTTTTGCATAGTTATCTAAATGGATTTTCCCTTCAGTCATTGCATTTAAATCGATGTAAAGTGTATTCTCTTCTACTTTAATCACTGTACCTTCTACAATTTGACCAACTCGGGGAATATTAATATTTTGCATGTAATTGTTTCCTCTTATTAATTTCTGACATAATAAGTTCAATGACTTCTTTTTTTGTTAAATATGTTGTATCAATGATCACAGCATCACTTGCCTTAGTTAGAGGTGATATTGCTCTTGTTGAATCTTTTAAATCTCTTGTTTCAATATCTTCAATCATTTGTTTTAATGGGATATCTACGCCCAATTCATGGATACGTCTTTTTGCGCGCTCTTCTATTTGTGCTGTTAAGAAAATTTTTACTTGAGCATATGGTAGTACAACGGATCCAATATCTCTACCATCCATCACAACGTCATTATTTTGAGCAATTTCTTGCTGAACTCTCACAAGTATTTTTCTTACATATTGAATACTCGAGACTAAACTTACGTATTGACTAATGCTTTTATCTCTAATAATGTCTGTTAAATTTTCTTGATTCACATAGATGGATTCTTTTTTATAAACGAATTTGGAGGATTCTAAAAACTGATACGAATTCACATCATCTAGTGGTTTTTGATTTCTTAGCGCAATTGCGGTAACCGCTCTATACATCGCACCTGTATCAATATGAATGCAATTAAGTTTTTCTGCAAGTTCTTTACTAATTGAACTTTTCCCTGAACCGGCTGGGCCATCGATTGCGATATGAAATGGCTGCATCGTTCCTCCAATATCTATCATATTATACCATATTCTTTATCGCTTACTCAATACGTTAGCGATGCTTGAACTGATATCCAAATAATTTTTTCACTTCATGAACTTTTAAATACCGATAAAATCCGCGTTTAACTCCTTCTACATTTAGAAAGGCATATTTAACACGTGTAAGTTTCATCACTGGAAAGCCTAATGCTGCAAACATCTCTTTTACTTGATGGTATTTTCCATCGATTAAGACAATTTCAACATAACTTGTTTTCATCGGAATTCTTCTCTCCAAAACACGAACATCAACACCTTTAACAATATGTTTGCCACCAATCGAAACACCCGTTTTTAATTTTTTTACTGCGTCTCTTGTGATGATGCCTTGACATACTACACGGTAAACTTTATCGATTTGATGTTTTGGATGTGTCATTTTTTGCATAAACGCACCATCATTTGTCATCAGCAATATCCCTGCAGTATCATAATCAAGTCTTCCAACGGGATATAATCTTGCTTCTTGATCTTCTAAAGCAAGCAAATCAAAGACTGTTTTGCGACCTTTATCATCAGAAACAGAGGATATGATGCCTCTTGGTTTATTCATCAATACATAGGTATATTCTTGCTTGATGATTTTTTTACCATCAACTTCAATGTGATCCGATCCGGAAACTTTTGTTCCTAATTCTGTTACGATGATGCCATTGACCTTCACTCTGCCTTCTAAAATGAGTGTTTCACATTTTCTTCTAGAGGCAACTCGATGATTGGCAAGCACTTTTTGTAGTCTTTCTAACATACTCTTATGATACCATAAAAAAAGGCTTTAAAGCCTTATTTTTCCCTTGAAACATAGGTTCCATCATGGGTAGAAACAATCACACGTTCACCTTGTATAATAAACATTGGTACTTTTATGACGAGTCCTGTTTGCAAAGTTGCATCTTTCATCGCATTGGTTTTAGTGTCACCTTTAACAGCATCCATTGTTTCTACAATTTCTAATGTTACTTTATCAGGAAGTGAAACACCTAACATTTCTTTTCCGTCATAAAACATAATTTCAACTGTCATACCTTCATAAATGAATTGAATTTCATGTTCAATTTGTTTTTTTGTTAGCTCTATTTGCTCATAATTTTCTGCGTTCATAAATGTATATGTATCACCGTTTTGATATAAATATTGCATTGGTAATTTATCAATTTGTGCACGGTCTACTTTAACACCTGCATTAAATGTATGGTCTATGACAGCGCCTGAACGTAAATTTCTAAGTTTTGTTCTTACAAAAGCTGCACCTTTTCCAGGCTTTACATGCATAAATTCTAAAATTTGATAAATATTATTGTCATATAAAATGGTTAATCCAGTTTTAAAATCACTTGTTGATATCATGATCTTCTCCTTAATCGTTTATCCTCATGTATTATAACAAATTTATGAAAATTTTGTCTTACAATATTGCACAGCTTTCATATAACTTTGAATGTTCTCACCATAAAAAGTCTTTTGAGATATATTCTCTAAAACATTGACCTTTCGAAATGGTTCACGTTCAAATATATTTGAAAGATGTACATCCACAATGATCGATGTCTTCATTTCTAATGCATCTCTAATGGCATATGCATAGTGTGTCCATGCACCTAGATTGACAATGAATGCATCTGCATCTTCTGTTTGTTGAATCATCTCAATCATTTCACCTTCATGGTTTGTTTGAAAAAAAGTAAAATCGATGTCTTGAAATGATGCCACAAGTGTCTCAAAAATGGATGTTTGTGAAATGCCTCCATAAAGAGAAGCATCCCTTTTTTCCAAGATATTTAAATTAGGACCGTGCAAAACATATATTGTCATATTATAAATGCTCCTTTATGTATTTTTTAAGGGATTCAATGAGTGCTTCCATTGTATGATCATTATTGATTGTATATGATGCAAAAGATTGATACAAGGATAATCGTTTTTGATAGAGTAAATCTAACGATTGGGTTTTTAATAAAGGTCTTTTATAACTCTTTTTAACTCTTTTTTTCAATGTCTCTAATGACGTATGAATAAATATTGTAAATCCATGCTGCATGATATCTTTATGTTGTTCATTTAAGACAATCCCACCACCACATGCAATGAGACCTTGAAAGGTTCTAAAAGTTTTAAGATGCTCAGTTTCTAATGATCTAAAATACGCTTCTCCGTGAGTGCTAAACATTTGATGAACACTTTGTTTAGAAGACTTCTCAATTTCATGATCTAAATCTATATACTTCAAATTCAATTCTTGAGAAATTATGCGCGCAATCGTAGATTTCCCAGAAAAAGGCATGCCTATGATATAAATGGGAAAATTTATTTTATCCATACATCAATCTCCTTTATGCATCTTTCTAAAATATCTTTTGATAAACCATCGATGATTATCGGTTGCATTTGATTAACAAACCATGTTTTTTGTCTCTTAGCAAATGCCATACTTTTTTTAATAATTAGTGATTTTGTTTCCTCAAGCGACAACTTTTGATCCAAATAAGCTTGCATTTCTCTGTATCCAATTACATCTTTAACTGTACCATGCTTTGAAAGTGTTTGAACTTCCTCAATAAAGCCTTGCTTAATTTGATCATCTAAACGTTGAATCAAGCGTTTTTTCAATACATCTCTAGGTATATCTAAATATAATGTCAATATATCAAATAAAGGCTTGTCTTTAAATGTATTTTTTGATGGTTTTTGACCGTAAAGTACTTTTTGATACATGCGTTTCACACGTTTCATATTGTTAAGATCCAAAGTGACGTTTGGATCTGCCTTTAAAATGGTTTCTATCATGACCTCTACAGAAGGGAAATCAATGATGGATTTATCATCTTCCTTGAAAAAATGATAATCATAAAGCGCTGCTTTAATATAAAGTCCGGTACCACCAACAATCAGAGACAGCGTCTGTTGATCGATGATATGTCTCACATCTTTTTGAAATTTAGAAACATCATATGTATCGGATGGAGATTTGATATTGATTAAATGATGAATGACACTTTGTTTTTCTTTTTCTTTGATTTTTGCAGAACCAATATCATATCCTCTAAATATTTGAACTGAATCGCCATTAATCACATCTAAATGATAATGTTTTGCGAGTTTGATACTTAAGGATGTTTTCCCAGATGCTGTTGGTCCACATATTACAATCACTTGTTTCATCAAACAATCCTTTTGAACATTTTTTCAATGTCTTGATATGTGACTTGAATAATGGTGGGTCTTCCATGTGGGCAATGATATGGCTCATCACAGCCATTTAGCGATGCTAGTAAGTGCTCAAACTCATGTTGACTAATACGTTGATTTGCTTTAACAGAGCCTTTACAACTCATATCTTTTGATAACTGATCTTTAAATTGTGACATGGACAATGTTTGATTTTTTAATATGATTTCAACTGCATGATTGAGATCAACCTCTTTGATGAGTTGAGGATGTGCATGAATACCCTCTTTAGAAACATCAAATTGAAATGTTTTAAGCAATGATTTTTGTTTTATTGCGTCTGCAATCGTTTCGTTATCAAGTGTCCATGGAAATGCCACAATTCTTTGAATTTGGGTTTTATTTTTTATATCAAACTTGTCTTGATAATATTCATACCTCACGCGCTCTTGAGCTGCATGAGCATCAACTAAAAATAAGCCTTCATGATTTTGAAATAAACCATAAGTCCCTCCAAGCATGCCGCAGTAATACATGGTTGGTATTTTTGTTTGCTTGATTTCGTTAGGTTCATAAAAGTCTGAGTTTTCTTTAAATTCAAGTGTCTGCGTACTATATTGATCATCTTTTATTTGCATTGGTCTTACAAGCGGTCTCACTGCAGAGTTTAAATGGTTGGCGATTGTTTCTCGTATATGATAGGCAAGTACCGATTCATTGGTTAGTTTTACATGCAACTTTTGAGGGTGAATATTGATATCAATACGTTGAGGATCAATGGTGATGTAACACAAAACAAACGGATATCGTTTTGTCATAAGTCTTCCATCATATCCAGATAAAATACTTTCTTGAATCCCATAATGTTTGACGTATCTTTGATTCACAAATGTATGCATATATGATTTTGTTGACACACTGATGTCAGGTGATCCTAAGAACAACTCAATCTTTGTATGTGCAATTTGTGTTGTTACTTTTTGAGTGACAGAGGCATATTGTTTTCCAAAAAGTTCTTCAATCAAAAGTAATGTATCCCCAGAACCAGAGGTTTGTTTGTATATCTTATCATTTTCAATCAATTGAAAAGATATCGTAGGGTGAGATAAAGCCATTTCCATGAATAATTGTCTAATGTATTTCTGTTGTTGAAATGACGATTTCATAAATTTGAATCGTGCAG
>CAXRJA010000044.1:0-13293 GCA_964230965.1 Acholeplasmataceae bacterium
AGATACAACATGTCCATGTGTATCTGCAATCACTTGTATTTCAATATGTCTTGGTGACGTAATATATCTTTCCATATATAAACGGCTATCACCAAATGAAGCGGATGCTTCTAATTGAACTTTTTCAAATGCATTTTTTACGTCAGCATCATTGTGACAAATACGCATCCCGCGACCACCACCACCAGATACTGCTTTTATAATAATTGGAAATCCGATTTTATTCGCCCATTTGATGGCTTTTTCAACATTTTCAATATCACCATCACTACCTTCAATGATAGGTACACCTGCTTGTTTTGCCATCTTTCTAGCATTCGCTTTATCACCCATAGCAGTAATTGTTTCTGATTTAGGTCCAACAAATTGAATGGCACAATCTTCTACCATGGATGCAAAATCAGCATTTTCAGATAAAAAGCCATAGCCTGGATGAATATAATCACATCCACTTGCGATGGCAGCACTTAATACATTATTTTTGTTGAGATATGAATCACTTGATGTATTGCCACCAATACAAAGAGCTTGATTCGCCATTTTCACATGCATTGAATCTGCATCTGATTTGGCATATACAGCAACTGTTTCTAAACCCAATTCATGGCATGCACGTATGATTCTTACTGCAATTTCACCACGATTGGCGATTAAAACTTTACCCATGTTAATTACTCCAAATCAAATAAGGCATCATCGATACCTACGACTTGACCATTCATCACATGACTTTTTACAATGGTTCCATCTTTTGGTGCAGTAATCTCATTCATGATTTTCATGGCTTCGATCAAGCATAGCACATCACCTTTTTTCACCTTAGATCCTACTTCTACATAAGGTTTTGATTTAGGAGAACTTGCAGCATAAAATGTCCCAACTAAAGGTGACATAATAGTATTTTCTAATGATAAAGAAGGATTAGAGTCTTGCTGTGGTTGATTAAAAACTGGTGCAGATGGTGTCACAGCCGGTGATGGTTGAGAAGGTGTTTGTTGTTTAGATAATTTAATGGTGGTATCTTCAAATGTGAGCTCTAACTCAGTTAAATTGGAATTTTCAAAATCTTTAATCATTTTTTGTATTTCAGAGAGTTTCATAACGGCCTCTATTCTTAACTATTTCAATTAAATGTTTGATATTCAAAATTTATCAAACATATTTTAACATGATTATGTATAATGTCAACTTAAAATGGTTTTCATAAAGAGATATCTTTGAGGATCTGGTAAATGTTTAAATTCAAATATTCCTACATGTAGATATTGATATTTTCTTAGCAAATTTAGCATTTTAAAATTATCTGCATGTGTATCAATATATATACGTGATCGCCTATGGATTTTTGCATGTTTTTCAAAAAATTCAAACCATATCTTTGTAATATTTTGACCTACTGCTTTATCAGATACAGCAATTCTATGAATGGTCAATGACGATACTGAATTATCAACAAGTGTTTCATACGCTGATTCAAATTCTAAACAAAGAGATGCCATAGATACGATATGATCATCTTTTTCGATGACATAAGAATATTTTTTTTCAATATCATATAAAAATGTCTTTTTAGAAGGTTCTTTACCTTGCCACTGATTGACACCATCATGTTTGAGTCTCAAAGAAGCTTCTTGACGTATGCTCATGATGTCATCTAAATCATCTGTTGTTGCAAGTCTAATCGTGAATGAGGACACGTAAAGGGAGTGCATCACTTTCTAAAACATGAATCGGTAACGCAGTAAATCGATATCTACCGGGAGGTACTTCTTTCAAACGTAATCCTTCAATAATATAAACATCATGACCCATCAAAGTCAGATGCGTTTTATGCATCGGATCATTTCTTTCAATGCCAAGACCATCGATACCAACAGCAAGCAACTCAAGTCTACTTAACGCTTCTGCCAATTCGAGAGACACATATATAAAGTCATGTAAAAACGATTCATGAAGTGAATTTTTTGTTTTAAAAAAAACAGTATCTCCTTTTTGAAAAGAGATACCTTCGATATCTTTAAGTGTTAGATGATCCTCTGTATTTAAGCAATCAATCACCACAACAGGCTGATTAAAAAATGTGGTTGCATCAAAGCCAGTACTTGTTTTTCCTTTACTGTCCATGTGTTTAGGAAAATCCATGTGTGTTCCTGTATGCATCGGTAAAAATACATTCGTTTCAGATATATCATGAGGTGAATGTTGTTTTAGATACGTGATGATGGGTTTTTTCTCTTGTTTGTTTTTATATACTTGCATATCCGGATGAATCGGCATCGTGACATCATAGATCATAAAAGTGTTTCACCTGTTTGCTTCTTAATATATTCTTTCAAATCTTGATAATCGGTGTATGTATAAATTGATTTTTCTTGTTTTAAAACAGAGTCTATAATTTGCCAAGATGCTTGAATCTCATCCCATCTTGTAAATAATGTTCGATGATGTTCCATCATATCAAGTAGTAACTTTTCATATGCTTCTGGTAAATTCCCCACACCTTGATTGGTCACATCATATCCAAGTTTTACTTGTTGGACAGCTTCTCGCAATCCAGGCACTTTTGCATTCAGTGTAAGTTGAAACCCATCTTCAGGGGCAATATTGATACGTAAACGATTCGTTGATAAAGGCAAATGCCATTTTCTTTGTTCTGATGTTTCTTCAAATTCTACATCAATGAAAGCATTTTTTTCATCTAATTTCTTACCTGTGATCATATAAATAGGGACACCTTTAAATCGTGGTGTGTTAATAAATCCTTTTAAAAACACAAATGTTTCAGTTTTAGAAGTTTTAGGTACATTTTCTTCATCTAAATAGCCTTGGTATTGACCTAATATTGTTTCTGAATCATCGATTGAAAGTGCTTGTAGCGCTGCTACTTTTTCATTTTTCACATCATCAGAATAATAAGATACGGGTATATCCATCGTGAGTAATGAAACAACTTGTAATACATGTGATTGCATCATATCACGAAGTGCCCCCACTTTATCATAATATCCTGCACGTGCTAAAATACCATCTTTTTCTTTTACATAAACAGATATTTTTTTGATACTTCTGTTATGCCATGAATCTTCTATAATGCGATTTGCAAAACGTAACATCATAATATTTTGAATCATTTCTTTGCCTAAATAATGATCAATTCTAAACATTTGGCGTTCACTAAAGTGCTTAGAAAGTAATGCATTAATTTTTTCTGCGCTTACTAAATCTTCACCAAACGGCTTTTCAAATGCAACAACATCACTGACATCATCTTTTTTAACCAAATCTGCGTGATTCAACCCATCTGTAATCACATCAAATAATTCTGGTCCAACAGCCATATAGTATAAACGCTTCGTATCACCGCTCAAATAAGGTCTTTGGGCATCTTTTAAGACTAAATAATCTAAAGGATCCGAAATATTTATTTCTAAGTAGTGCAAGCGGTCTTGTAATATATTTGTTTCTAAGGGTTTTTCTGTTTTTTTATTCATGAAACTTAAATATTGATCATCATTAAAAGCACGTCTACCAACTGCGATTACATGAATATCATATGATTTTTTAATCAATTCTGTAATTGCAGGTAATAATTTGCGCGCAGTTAAATCTCCAGTAGATCCAAAAATTGTAAATAAATACTTCTGTTTCATATTGTTCTCCCTAACATCCATAATTATACCATATTAGGCTTTTTTAGATTGTTTTTATTATATAGATGCTTCTTTTTTTCTCCTGAATAAAATCACACCTAAAACACCTGATATGATCATCATAGCACCTAAAATATGATACCAAAATAACATTTCATCCAAAAAGATCACACCTGCAATGATGGATGTAATCGTCGCAACGTTTGCAAATATCGATGAGATATGGGCTGGTAAATGTTTAAGATTATAATTCACTAAGAAAAAACCGATAATCGATGCAATCACGCCTAAATAAAAGATTGAAAATACAAAAGATGTCGATAGAAATGGTTGAAAAAAAGAAGATAAATCTTGATTCAATACTAATATCGTTGCATACCAACTCATAAAAACAATCGCCCCTGTAAACATCATGAGTGACGTAATTTGAACCGGTGTTACTTTTGTCGATAATTTTCTAGATAACATATTAAAACTTGCAGCTGCGAATGCTGAGATAAACATTAATATCGCACCGATTATTGAAAATCCTGAAACAGTTCTAACATTCATCAATTGTATAAATATCACACCACTAACAGATAATACAATACTTAAACTCTGTTTTAATGAAGGCTTTTCATGACTAAATAAAAATGATAACACTGCAACAATAATTGGAATAAGTGCAATCATCATCCCTGATTCTGATGATTGAGAGAAATTAATGCCAAAAGCTTCACTTGAAAAACCTAAGATAGGTTGGAAAAATACGAGAGGTGCAATGAGCACAATGTGTTTTTTTGTCAATTGAATACGAATGATTTTCAATACATGAAGTATGATTAATACTAGGCTTGAAATGGTAAATCGAAATGCAATCAATCCAATAGGATGTATACTATTAAGTCCTATTTTCGTGAACATAAATGTAAGACCAAAAATGGTTGCATATGTAAACCCAATAAAAACGTGTTTTGTCATAAATTTTCCTCACACTATTGTAGCATAAAAAAAGAATGTCAGAGACATTCTTTAATTTGTGACAACCGTCACATATCGTACAATTTCATATACTTCTTCTAAGTATGTGACACGATAGGTGATTTCATAAGTACCTACACGTAGTCGATTTAAATTGGATAAAACTTCAACATCTACTTCGTGTGAGGTTTGAACACCTGCATCGATCCATTGATCACCTATGTCAATCGTATCTATACCCGGATTTAATACCATCGTAAAATTATCATAAGGAATAACCATCACAAATCTGGTAATACGATATATGGTGTTTTCATACTCGTATTCGTAAACAATGGCTTGTTTTCCTAATGTGTTAGTATTGATATTATCAGTCGTTATCATCTCATACGTTGTGTTACCAATTCGAATGGTCGCACCTGGATCGTCATAAGAGGTTCCTTCATAAATCGTGTCTAACCCTTCTTCTAAATTCATATATGGCGTTGTTTGGTTATAAATAATAAGGCCTGACAAGATAATTGTCAATAGTATGTAAGGAATGATTTTCATAAAAATTCCTCCTTATTCTTAAACATGATGGCAACACTTTCTTTATACTCACGGGCAACGACAAAAATAACTAATCTTCTCACGTATACTCTGCCTGAAATTGTCACTGAATACGTGATGTCATAATCACCTACAATAAGATGACTCAATGATTTCATGTCAATGGCACATGTATATATCTCATCATTAAATTCCGCATAACAGTCAGGTGCAACAAATCTTTCACCTACTCGAATCGTTGTTAATGATGGCCCAATATTCATAATAACTCGGTTATTTTCCACCACATGAACATATCGAAATTTTAACGTTAGATTATCATAGGCATCTTTAACCTTATATGTGATCAAATATACACCAGGCTCTTCTGTATTGATTGTACTAAGACTTTCAACAGTGACTAAACTTAAGTCACTATATTCAATCCCTTGATCATCATAATTATCACCCACATAAATCGTATCAACAGATGCATTTAGGGTTACTTCTGGTGCGGTACTATCTTCAATAGAGACTTCAAATGACTGTGAAGCTTCAAAACCAAAAAGGTCTTTTACAGTAATAATAACTTCATAAACACCCACTGTTTGATAATCAATAGATTCTTCGACAATGACATCATAATCAATACTGTTGGTGTTGACATTAAACAGTAATGCATCAAAATCGATAGGGTCAGAACCAAGTTCATGGGTAAGATCAAATATTGTATTAAAAGAAATTTGAATCGGGTCTAAAACAACGATCTCTCTTGTTAATGTATAAATTAATATCCCATCTTCGTATATATCGTAAGTAATGATATATGTATCTGGGGTTAGTACATCGATATCTTCTGACACGACAATATCATATAAATCAATGTTTTGAGATAAAATATCTAGACCTAAATCAATATAATTTTCTCCATAAGGTACTTCGATACGACTAGGCCCCATCAAAGAAACAGCTTCTTCAACAGTCAATACCGTGCTTGTTTGTATAACAATTTCAGCATAGACACCGTAGTATTCGTCTAAATATTCATCTGATTGAAACCAAATCCATATCCCTTGATCTTCTGAAGAAAAATCTAAAGTGACATTTTGTAATGAGGTACCTGTATATGCATTTTCTATACGGTCATTAAATATATATAAATAATCATAATCAAGTTCTAATTCAAACTGATCATTAAATACAATTTCTAACACATTTAAATCATCTATTGGAGGAATATACCATAAGATATCTTCTAAATTACCGTATGGAAAGTGCGCAGTTTCAATGACATCAACAAATTCAAATTCAAATGTCATCGTGGTTTGAAACTCACCCTCTAGATAAATCCCTAGGTGCACCATAGAATGTGTTGCATCAAAAGGAATTGATACTTCATACATTGTAGATGATGTATCCACCTCATTGTCTGTATAACTGAAATAAATCTCATAGTCTTCACTAAATGATAGTGTGGCTTTATAGTCTAATAAAGGATGCTCAATAAAACGCATATCTTTATTAAACTCTATATCGTCAATCAATAATTTCACATCTAAAACTCTATCCATCGTGATATCAAATGAAATCGTACCATTGGATTCAAAAACATTCTTAATCGTGATATCCATGAGTGACCCATCACTATGAAATAAGATAAATGAAGTTGTTGTACCAGCTTCTTTAAATAAGTTTAAATTTGAGATAGCTGCTTGATTTAAATTGCCATAAAATTCGTAATTTTCATCATTTGGAAATGTTATAGGTTCTGTGATATCGCCAATGTTTGGTCTAAATACAAATACTTCGTTGATCCCTTCACCATTGGATGAATTCGCATACCCAAGTTCATTTCCTTCGTAATCTTTATCGACGCGATAAATTATTAATCCAGAATCTGGCAATGTAGATTCATATTTACCATCTTGATATCGATATTCCAAATATACGTATTCATTTGAATATCCTGTATCAATTCGAAGTAGGTTTTCCTCGCTTTCTGATAAAGGATTCAAAGAATAAGATCCTGATTGTGTAATTGTCGTTACATTGTCAATCCATCCGCCATAGGTCTCTTTCATATATCCCAGCATATGGACAGGTGTATAAGCACTATTATCCATAAGAGACCATGGTCCTGCATTCTCTAAATTAAAAAAATCATAATAATGATATAAATCGGGTGCACCTAATAAATGAAACGTTTCATGTGCAAGCACACCCACACTTGCTTTCATGTCATAATTTCTCGAGTCACCTAATAAATTAAATGTGTATGTATATGCTTGAACACCATTAATTTCAGGTGCATCATTATCGTTATAAACATTATAAAGTTCCCACTTATGAGGCCATAACAAAGATCCCCATCCATTGTCTTCTCCACTGACCATAAATGTAACAGAATCAATTTCGCCATCATTATTGACATCTAAATTGGTAGCTGGATCAATCAATCCTAGTGCATCTACTTCATTAATGGCACGTTTTAATAAGTTATGTTCTCTTTCTGCTTGCGAACTGTTAGAATCATCAACACCATCAGGATTTGATGTCGTTCTAGGTTCATAATAACTTCGGTCATAGATATCAGTATAAAAATAAATGTCTCCTTCAGATGATACAATTTCTGAAACGATATCAAGTTTGCCGTAGGATGCCTCTAAATAATAATCTCTAAGTGATATTTGATTGACACCATTAAACATATTTTCATAATATCCTAAATCATAAGGGGCTTCGTAATTTTGTTCATCATTAAATCGAATAAAAATAACAACATTATTAAAAGATGAAAATCCTTCGAGTGTTGCATTCATATCCTTATTAATTTCTGGTGGTGTTACGAGTGAATTCGCATCAACACCTTGAAATGTATGTAATTGAAAAAATGTAAGGAATAACATTCCTATAATTAAAAAGATTTTTTTCATAATATAAATTATATCATACGAATGTATCTACATTTTACATTACATAAAAAAAGGGATAAATCCCTTAATTTACAGTAAATTGATATCAATATGATCAAATGAAAAAGAACTTAGATCAATATCTTCATCATAATTTATATTGTCAAAATCAAATCCATGAATATGATAAAACTCATCAATAAAATCTTTTGTTCCTTGGAGTTCTAGTAAGTGATCTTGAGATTGTTCAAGTTTTTCAAGTGTTTCTTTTTGAACATCTTCTTGCATTTCATAATGATCAATACGAATTCTATGAAGTGCATCCACACGTCTTAAGTCTCCATAAACCATATCTTTAAAAAGCCTATGTTTATGTTGAAGCGTTGTTTCATGGACACCTTTTTCTTTCATAACATCAAATAAGCAAGCAATATACGATGTGATACCTGGAATAAATACGGAAGCTTTGGTAACAACTGCTTTAGAAGATGAAATAAGAGATTCACCTTGATATTTATCTTTTAACCATGATTGCATACGCAATGATGTAGCTTCTAAATCATCTTTCGCTTTACCAATCGTACCTGCACGATAAATCTTATCCATCGACCCACTACCGACATACGTATAACTGATTGTTTTAATCCCTTGATTTAATACTTGTGATTGATCAAGGTGATGTAACCAAGTTTCCCAATCAGATCCACCCATCACATAAATCGTATTTTTGAAATCTTCTTCAGTTGCAGCATCCATGTGAAGCGATTTTAATGATTTTGTCGCAATGTCAATGGTATCTCCATCTAATGGTGATCCAATTGGTTTTAAGGCAGATCTTACTAAATCACCAGTTTCAGAATTTGGTCTAGCACCTGCTGCGAGTGAATAAATGACTAAATCTACTTTACCAAATTCACGTTTGATCACATCCACCACTTCTTGTTTTGTTTTATCACTAAACGCGTCTGCAATGATATCCATGTGTTTTGTTCCTAATTTTTTTGCTTCTTCTAAAAAATATACATTGTTCCAAAATCCTGCTGTCCCTGTGCGTTTCTCAGAGGGTGCTGATTCAAATGAAACATTAATTGTATTTGCATTGGTTGCAACTGATAACGCTACTCTAGAAGCTAACCCATATCCTGAAGAACCGCCAATAATCAAAATATTTTTTGGACCGTTAAATGTATCTAGTAATGCTGCTTCATTAAAAAGTTTTTGAATATATGTTTTTATACCTTTTGGATGTGCATTCAAAAATACATTGGATCGAATAGATGGACGAATAATCATGTCTTTTTCTCCTTTTTAAATTGTACATAAAATGTATGAATTTTTTGAGCAATTTGATGAATAGGTTGATGGTGATTGTCAATCATCATATGAATGTTGGCTATTTTTGAAGGATGAAAGACTTCATCATCACTCATTAATCTTTTTTTAATATGTGCTTGTGTATCTCCTCTTGCGAGCATACGAGATTGTCTAATTTCTCTTGAACTTTGGATGTAAACAATACAAACATCCTCTGGAAATAGTCTAAAGACAGCGTTACATCCATTCGGATCTAAAATAACTACTTTATTCGTATCTACTTCTGATTTTTGAAGACCATATAATGCATGTTGATACTCTGAAGTTTCTACGAAAGCATCTTGTTCAATCAAATCGTGAAACGTCTCTTTTGAAATGAAATGATAGTGAACATGATTTTGTTCATATACTCTCATTTCACGAGTTGTTGTCGTCACACTTTTTATATAGTCATAGGTGTTCACTAAATGATTTGCAATTTCAGTTTTACCACTTGCACTCGCGCCGACAATTACTAACATATTTCTCCTTCAAATCTTATTCATTATACATGGAAATATTTTTTTTTACAATCAATTATCTTGATTTTATATACCCCGTGGGGTATACTTGAATTGAAGGTAGGTTTATATGTTATGTGATACGCATCTTAAAAATAGAATTAAGCGCACAAAAGGTCAAATGCAAGGTGTCATAGACATGATGGAAAACGATCATGCTTGCATGGATATTGTTGTGCAACTTAAAGCAATTCGTTCAAGTATTGATAAAGCAATTGGCATTTTAACAACTGAAAATTTAAAACAAGCGATAACAGATACCAATAACATATCTTCTAAAGAAGTTGAAGATGCTATCAATATCA
This sequence comes from Acholeplasmataceae bacterium, assembly GCA_964230965.1. Classification (GTDB taxonomy): domain Bacteria; phylum Bacillota_I; class Bacilli_A; order Acholeplasmatales; family Acholeplasmataceae; genus UBA8290. Next base: position 10,236 of record CAXRJA010000044.1, read on the forward strand.
TTATAAAGGGGATATAATATGTTTTCATTCGATGTTACACAAAAAACTAAGCAAGATGTGTTTTATCATGATGCACACTTTGATGCCCTTGTTGTTGGTGGTGGTCCTGCTGGAATCAATGCAGCTTTATATCTCATTAGAAAAGGCAAACATGTTGGTGTGATCACTAAAGAAATAGGTGGACAATTACACAACACCTCTGAAGTCGACAATTATTTAGGTTTCAAGCACATTTTAGGAAAAGAATTATCTGATCAATTTTTAACACATGCCAATCATTTAGATATCCCTATTTTGCATGATGTATCTGTTGAAAACATAGAAAAAATCAATCAATCATTTCAACTTAGGGTATCTAATGGTATGATATTACATAGTAAAACACTGCTTTACGCAACTGGAGGATCTCCAAGAAAGCTTAATGTTAAAGGAGAAATGACCTTTGCAAATAAAGGCGTTTCTTACTGTACAACTTGTGATGCACCATTTTTTAAAGACAAACATGTGATTGTTGCAGGTGGTGGTAATAGTGCTGCTGAAGCTGTGATTGATTTAGTGCCTTGGGCTTCAAAAATCACAGTCGTGCACAGAAGTCAATGGCGAGCAGATGCAGTTTTATTAAAAAAATTAGAAGATATCCCAAATTTAGATATTCATTTAGAAACTCAAATCCTAGAGGTTTTAGGAGATACATCCATGAATGGTCTAAAAGTACTCAATAAATCTAATAATGAGACTTTCACGATTGATGCACAAGGATTATTTATTGAAATTGGAACCATTCCAAATGTCTCGCTAATAAAAAATTTAGTTGATGTAAATGATCGTGATGAAGTAATTGTTAACGATATGCAAGAAACAAGTTGTGAGGGATTATACGCTGCTGGCGATGTTACCAATCAACCTTTTAAACAAATTATTATCGCAACTGCTGAAGGTGCCAAAGCAGCACTTGCGATGAATCAATATTTAAACAAATAAAAAAGGAGAAAACAATGGCAAATTTATTAAATGATCAAGTGAAAGATCAAATCAAATCACACTTAAAACAAATGGTAAATCCTGTAACCATGGTTTTATTTAAACAAGAAAACAGTGATGCATGTATGTATTGTGACGAAACAGAATCGTTGCTCAAAGAAGTTACAGAGCTCAATGACAAACTTTCTGTTGAAATCAAAGACTTAGAGAAAGATGCAGATCTTGCATTACAATATGGCGTGACACTTACACCAAGTTTTGTGATGTTAAATCATGAAGGTAATTATACTGGCGTTATGTTTAATGGTATCCCTGCTGGACATGAGATTAATTCATTTTTATCAGGTATTTTAGGTATGTCAGGTACTGATGCAGGTTTTGATGAAGCAACACTTGAACGTATTAAAAACATCCAAAAACCTGTGGATATTAAAGTTTTTGTGACATTATCATGTCCACATTGCCCAGGTGCAGTTGCGAAAGCACATCAATTAGCAATGCTGAATGAAAACATTACAGGTGTGATGATTGAAGCGAATACTTTCCAAGAATTATCCAATAAATATCAAGTATCTGGTGTTCCTAAAATTGTCATTAATGATTCTGCTGAATTATTAGGGGATCAACCCATGGAAGCATTTTTAAATAGCATCGAAAGTTTATAAAAAAAAAAGCCATCTGGCTTTTTTTTATTGATCCGCAACATATTCCATGACTTGTATGAGTTGTTTCAAAAATGTTTCATGTGTTTGATATGTCAATTGATTATATTTTTTCATTCTAGGAATAAGGGTGTTAGACCCAATTAAAATCATCAGTTTTTGATGATTATTGATGAGAGAGACATCTTTAAATCCCATAGATACGATGTGATATCTGATTGTTTTTAAACGATCATCAAAAGTCCCATTTACAAGTAAACCATCTATCTTTTGATAATTCTTAAATTCGTTAAATTGTGCACTAAGTTTTGAATACCACTTATCTTCTCTTACATAAAGCAAGCCTTCAATATCAATATTGGTTTCAACTGCAAACCCTCTAAAATAGGTCGTTGTGGATGAATTTTGTCCATTACTTGATCTTGAATAATACCATAATGCATATAATGCATTTTGTGTAGATGTATTGGTGATTTGATATGTAAAAATTTCGGTCGCACGACTTGAAATTAACGGATGTTGTATGATGTAATCTTGAATATTTTTATTTGTTTGGATTACATAATCATAATCATAAGAAAGCGTATCTCTTGTTAATATCGGTTGCCACAAATGTTTCATAAGCAACTCATTAAATGCTGCCTCTTTTTTCGAACTAGACATGATATGTTTTACCATGAAAATAAACCCAAAAATGAAACTGATAAATGTCGTAATAAAGATATATACAATAACATCTTCAAATCCAAGGATGCCTAAAATTGCTACTAATACAAAACATATTAAAAAAACAATCAGAAAAAAACCACTTCTTTTTAAATCAGAAAATCGTTTTAATGTTTTTGACTCTTCTTTTAATATTTGTAATCCTTGATCCATGATATCCTCTTTTTGTTTCATTTTACCATATATAATACCAATCTAATATTATGCCAATGACTTTCTTTTTTAGTACTTTTCTTCTATAATACAAAAAAACTCTAAGGATGATTTTATGAAATTTGATCCAAATCACTATCCCTACCCGTCTAAACGTCAATGTGTTTATGCTAAAAATGGAATGGTCGCAACGAGTCAACCACTTGCAGCACAAGCAGGTTTAGACATTTTAAAAAAAGGTGGTAATGCAGTAGATGCTGCAATTGCGACTGCAGCATGTCTCACCGTGGTTGAACCGACATCAAATGGGATAGGAAGTGATTGTTTTGCAATTGTTTGGATGAAAAATGCATTATATGGATTAAATGCCAGTGGCTATGCACCTAAAAATATTTCTATCGATACATTAGAAGCTCTAGGCCATGAAAAAATCCCAACGCATGGCATGATTCCAATAACAATTCCCGGCACACCAAAAGGATGGGTTGCTTTATCTAAACGCTTTGGAAAACTTCCTTTAAGTGACGTCCTCGCAC
>CAXRJA010000045.1:0-8567 GCA_964230965.1 Acholeplasmataceae bacterium
TGGGATGATCCTAGAATGCCAACATTAAAAGGGTTACGTCGTAGAGGTTATACACCAGATGCGATTCGAAGATTTATTTTAGAATCAGGGCTTTCTAAAATTAATTCAACAATAGATTCATCCATGTTAGATGCAGCATTAAGAGACGACCTTAATTTGAAAGCACCAAGACTAATGGCGGTGAAAGATCCTCTAAAAGTCATCATCACTAACTATCCAGAACATCAAGTGGAAGATTTAGAAGTGGCATTACATCCAGATTTAGAAACACTTGGTACAAGATCCATCCCTTTTTCAAGAGAAATCTATATCGAAAAAGAAGATTTTGAAATTGAAAAACCAAACAAAAAATATAAAAGACTGTATTTAGGTGGAGAAGTTAGATTATTCCACGCGTATTTCATAACATGTACACGTGTGATTTATAAAGAAGACGGGACAATTGATTATTTAGAAGCAACATATGACATTGAAACAAAAAGCGGGTCAGGATTTGATGCTAGAAAACCGAATGGCACCATTCATTTTGTTGATGCTGGGCAATCAAAACCTGTTACTTTTAATGTTTTTGGTCCAATGGTTTTAGATGGAGAAGAAGGCGATATTATTTCACGATTTAAAGAAGATTCGTGGAAAACTTACAATGGATATGCGGAACCTTACATCACATCGCTTCACATTGAAGATAAATGTCAATTTAAAAGACTAGGGTTTTATTCCATTGATAAAGAATCCAATGACAAAGAGATCTTTATAAATGAAATCGTAACCTTAAAGAGCAGTAAATAATGGAGTTTTTAAAAGATTTAAACAAACAACAATTTGAAGCGGTAACTCACGATGTGGGTTCCGTTTTTGTCATTGCAGGTGCAGGTACTGGTAAAACACGTACTCTAACAATGCGCATTGCGTATTTGATTGCTCAAGGATATGATCCAAGCCGTATTATGGCGGTGACCTTTACAAATAAAGCAGCAAAAGAAATGAAATCACGTGTAATTGATATGGTTGGACCATCAGCATCACAAGTATGGATGTATACCTTTCATGCATTTGGACTCCAAATTCTTAGAAAACATATCCATTTACTACCTTATGGATACTTATTGAATTTTAATATCATTGATGAAGAAGATGCCAAAGTAATCATTAAAGAGGTGATTAAATCTTTAAATTTAGAACCTAAAGATTATTCTATGAAGCATCAAAGACACATCATCTCTCTTTATAAAACAAGCCGTTTAGATGCATTTGAATTTAACGATGAGGAAAACATATATTTAGGGTATGTTAGATATTTACGCGAACATCAATTTGTAGACTTTGATGATTTGATACTATATACACAAGAATTACTTAAAACAAATGAAGAAATTAGGACCTATTATCAACAATATTTTGAACATATACTTATTGATGAATTTCAAGATACCGATGTCATTCAATATGACATCATAAAAATGCTTGGCATCACTCATAAAAATGTTTTTGTTGTTGGAGATCCCGATCAAAGTATTTATGCATTTAGAGGCTCAAACTATGCAAACAATCAAAAATTCTTAAAAGAATTTTCAGCCAGCCAAATTATTTTAGATCAAAATTACAGATCCACAAATGATATTTTGCATGCTGCAAATCTTCTTATTAATCATAACCAAAATAGAATTCTTGGAAAATTATTGAAAAGTGATTTAGGAAAAGGAAAACAAGTGCATTTTTATACCGCACAAAATGATTATCAAGAAACCTATTTTGTTATTGATGAAATAAGGAAATTAAAAAGAGAGGGGGCAAAGTACAGCGACATTGCGATTTTATATCGAAACAATGCCCTATCACGCATTTTTGAAGATGCACTCATTAAAGAAGGCTTACCATATAAGATATATGGTGGCATAAGCTTTTATGAAAGAAAAGAAATTAAAGATGCCATTGCATATATTCACGTCATCTTAGATCCAATAGAAAATTTTTATTTGAAACGAATTATTAATGTTCCTAGAAGAGGTATTGGTCAAACAACAATCGCAAAATTAGAAGCGCATGCACGAGAAGAAGGATTGTCTATGTTTGATGCGATTGATACAGTTAATATCAATGGAAAATCAAAACAAGCACTTCTAGAATTTAAAGAAATCATTGAATCTATTCAAACATCCATTCAAGATATTACGCACTTAGATGAATTTTTAGCGAGTGTCCTTGATATTTCTGGATATATGGATATGCTCAAGGCAGATCACGATGAAATGTCAGAAGACCGTATTTCAAACTTGAAAGAACTTGTGACTGTTTTTAAACGGAGTGAAGGATATTATGAGGGAAATACGAAACAAAAAGTACAACAATTACTTGATCAAATTGCGCTTTACACAAGTTTGGATAAATCAAGCGATGATGAGGCGATTATTTTAAGCACCATTCATCAAGTAAAGGGATTGGAATTTAAAGCTGTCTTTATGGTTGTAATGGAGGAAGGAATATTCCCATCTGATTTCTCACTTGTTGATCCTAGAGAATTAGAAGAAGAAAGACGTGTGTGTTATGTAGGTGTCACACGTGCGAAACGCAATCTTTATATCTCTCATGCTCAAAGACGCATGGTATATGGTCAGTTTAAAATGAATTTTGCGTCAAGGTTCTTAAGAGAAATGAAACAGGAGAAAAAAGTAGAAGACTCAATATCATCAAGCATTCAGCAACAGAAAACATATTTATCTAAAGGTGACAAAGTAACACATACAGTATTTGGTGATGGTGTTGTTATTACAATGGATGAAGATGTCGCAACAATCGCGTTTCCCGCACCTCATGGTATTAAAAGAATTGTTGAAAGCCACCCAGCTTTAAAGAAAAAAGCACTGACAAGTTAGTAAATATCATTTCGTGTATATAGTATTATTAAAGGTGATACTATGTACAATCATAAACAGTTAAAAGCGATCACATGCAAGGATCGTTTTATTTTTGTCAATGCAGGTGCTGGATCTGGAAAAACAACCGTCATGATTGAAAGAATCAAAAGATTGATACTTGAAGGTGTTTCCAAACAAGATATTTTAGGATTAACATTTTCAAAAGAAGCCGCAACGCAAATGAAAGAACGTCTAAATATAGAAAATGTTTATATATCAACATTTCACAGCTTTTGTTACCAGTATATAGAGGGTTTTGATGTTATCCCTAAGTCTGTACCATTTTCCAAAGATTATTTATTAAAAGTAAGTCTTTATAAAAACAAAATGGGTCGAAAACCATTCTTTTATCACCGTTATATAAGTTATTTAAAAAAACATAAGTTCATTGATTATGATGATATGCTTATAGGGTTTATTAGCATCAAAGATGTGTATCAATATAAACACATTTTAATTGATGAATTTCAGGACACTAATTTTTTACAATTGAAGGTTTTAGCCAAACTTATTCATAAGAAAACACATGTCTTTGTTGTAGGAGACCCTGATCAGAGTATCTATGGATTTAGAGGTGCTATGAAAGAAGTTTCAGACTACTTTATTCATAAGTTTAATGCGACTTTAATCACGCTAGATATGAATTATCGTTCAGACAGCAACATTTTAAGTGTTGCGAATAAAGTGATCACCAACAATACAAATCGTATTGAGAAAACATTAGCATGTACAACTGAAAATAATGGTATGGTTGCCTTACATATTTTTAATTCCATCCATACATATTTACAGTTTATATATAACGTTATTCTAAGTACCAGTTTTAATAGCTATGCAATCATAACAAGAACAAACAAACAACTTTTTGATATTAAAACAACCATAGATCTAAATATTCCAATGTTCAAAATACAAAAAATTTCTTTATTTACACTACATGCATCAAAAGGGTTAGAGTTTGACTGCGTGTTTATTTTAGGCGTTGATAACAATCATATACCCTATAAGTTTTCAGGAAACAATTTTTCCATTGAGGAAGAAAGACGCTTATTTTATGTTGGAATAACACGTGCAAGACATGCACTCTATTTCATCCATTATAAATACAATAAAAATGTTAAACTATCAAAATTCATTGATGAAATCAGCGACAATCAAGTTTTTAAAGCGATAAAATGATATAATATTCCATAGGTGATTTTATGGATATTAAAACAAAAATTAAAGAATTAAGAGACCAAATCAATGCGGCAAATCAAGCATACCACACACTTGATAACCCCATCATCTCTGATGCTGCATATGATCTTTTGATACATGAATTAATTGAACTTGAAGCGATGTATCCTGAATATGATGATCAAAGTTCACCAACGAAAAGAATCGGTGGCCAAATATTAGATAAATTTGAAAAAGTGACACATACGACTCCCATGATGTCTTTATCAAACGTTTTTAATCGTGAAGAGTTATTTAAGTTTGTTGAACGTGTTGAAGAAGTTGCCGAATCCGATTACGTTGTAGAATTAAAAATTGATGGTATGGCAGTAACGTTAAGGTATGAAGAAGGTATATTGATTCAAGCAGCGACTAGAGGGAACGGTACAATCGGCGAAGACATTACGCATAATGTAAAAACAATCAAATCGATTCCGCTTAGATTGTCTCAACCAATCTCTATAGAAGTGCGTGGCGAGATTTTTATGCCACATAAAAGCTATATAAAATTGAATCAAATGAGAGAAAAGAACAATGAAGCACTTTTTGCTAATCCGAGAAATGCTGCTGCAGGAAGCATGCGTCAGCTTGATAGTCAAATAGTTGCGCAAAGAGAACTTGATGCTTTCATGTATACAATTGTAGATCCTGTACAATATGTTTCAACACATTTTGAAGCACTTAATTATTTAAAAACATTGGGATTTAAAGTGAATCCATATGCAAAACTTGCCAAAGATAAAGATTCTGTATATCAAGCGATAGAATCTTTTGATGAACTAAGACATACATTGCCTTATGACACTGATGGCGCCGTAATTAAAGTCAACACATATAACAAATACGACACCATTGGATTTACTGCAAAATCTCCTAAATGGGCAATAGCCTATAAGTTTCAAGCTGAAATCGCTGAAACAACCATTAAATCTATCACATTTCAAGTCGGTAGAACTGGTGTCATAACACCTGTAGCCGAGCTTGATCCCGTTGTTGTATCAGGGACAACAGTTTCACGAGCGACATTGCATAATGAAGATTATATAAGATTAAAAGATATTCGCATCAATGATCAAGTGAGAATTCATAAAGCAGGAGAAATCATTCCTGAAGTAATTGATGTGGTGATGTCTCAGAGATCACACCAACAACCTTTTAAAATGATTCAAGTATGCCCGATTTGTCAAACACAATTAAGACGTCTTGAAGGAGAGGCTGATCACTACTGCACAAATGAATCGTGTGATGCCAAAATGATTGGCCAACTGATACATTTTGCTTCTAGAGTCGCTATGGATATTGATAGTTTAGGCGAAAAAGTCATTGAAACATTATATGAAAAAAGCTTTATTAAAACAATTACAGACATATATGAATTAAGTAATCATCAAGAAGCCATTGAAACATTGCCTGGATTTGGACCTAAAAAAGTAGAAAAATTATTACATGCTATTGAACAAAGTAAATCACAACCTTTTCACAAAGTGTTATTTGGTTTGGGAATCAAACACATTGGAGCAAAAGTATCCAAGATAATCACACAACACTTTCAGTCTATTGAAAACATGTCTCAAGCATCTTTGGAAGATATACAAAATATTCATGAAATCGGACCAGAAATTGCAAATAGTTTGTTTTCAACGCTTAAAAACCCAGACTTTATTGAAATGATTAGATATTTAAAATCAGTAGGTTTAAATTTTGAAAACGTTCAAAAAGACATTAAAGCACATGCGTTTAATGGCAAGACATTTGTTTTAACCGGGAAACTAGAAAATTATTCTAGAGATCAAGCATCAGATATCATTGAATCTTTAGGTGGTAAAGTTACATCTTCTGTATCTAAACAAACAGATTATGTATTGGCAGGATCTGATGCAGGATCTAAACTTAAAAAAGCTGAAGCACTGGGGATAGAAATATTAGATGAAGCAACATTTAAGGATATGACACATGAGTGATGAATGGATTAGAGTCAAAGGTGCTAGAGAAAACAATTTAAAATCAATCAACATTGATATACCAAAAAACAAACTCGTTGTAATGACGGGTTTATCAGGCTCAGGAAAGTCATCTTTAGCTTTTGATACACTTTATCAAGAAGGACAAAGACGATACATGGAGTCACTTTCTGCATATGCGAGACAATTTTTAGGCAACTTTGAGAAGCCAGATGTAGATCAAATCGAAGGACTTAGTCCATCGGTTTCTATTGATCAAAGAACAACCTCTAATAATCCAAGATCAACCGTTGGAACGGTCACTGAAATCTATGATTATTTAAGATTACTTTATGCACGCGTAGGAACACCATATTGTCCTGGTAGTAACGAACCACTTCAAAGACAAAGTATTGAAGAAATGACAGAGCGTGTTTTGGGACATGAAAACGCAAAAGTAATCATCATGTCACCAGTCATCGAGAGACAAAAAGGGACACATAAGAAGACATTAGAACAATGGATGAAAGAAGGGTTTGTTCGTGCATACATTGATGGCGAAATATACGAACTTGAAGATGCACCTGAACTTGATAAAAACAAAAATCATGATGTATTTGTTGTTATTGATCGTTTGGTTATAGAAGGCGACATTAGAAGTAGATTATATGATGGTTTAGAACTTGCTGCAAAACTTTCATCAGGAAGAACAATCGTTGATGTAAATGGTCAACATATACATTTTTCACAAAACTACAGTTGTAAAGACTCATCCTTTACGGTTCCTGTTTTAGAACCTAGATTGTTTTCTTTTAACACACCTATTGGTGCTTGTCCAGTATGTAATGGATTAGGACAAAAGTTAGAAGTATCTGAAATGTATGTGGTAGATGATACCAAAGCAATATTAGATGGCGGTATTATTCCTTACAAAAACAATGATGATGATAACTTATATTCTCAAATGTTAGCAACTGTTTGCGAACATCATGGCATTCCTCTTACGGTGCCTATGTCTGAACTTACAAAAGAACAAAGAGATATTGTATTATATGGTTCAAATGAACGTATTCATTTTAAACTTGTTTCTTCTTCTGGTAGAAAACACGAAAAAAAAGAAATGTTTGAAGGCGTCATTAATAACCTTACAAGAAGGTACCGTGAGACAACATCCGAATGGATACGTGAGTGGATAGAAAACTTTATGACAGATTCAACATGTCCGTCATGCCATGGTGCCAGACTTAACGAACAAGCACTCTCAGTTAAAATTCATCAAAAAAATATTCATCAAGCAACCGATATGTCGATCGATCATATGATTGAATTTTTTTCAACATTAGAGCTTTCAAAAGAAAAACAACAAATCGCCAGATTAGCAATCGCAGAAATTATCGCTAGATTAACATTTTTAAAAGATGTAGGATTAAATTATTTAACATTGTCTCGATCTGCAGGAACTTTATCTGGTGGTGAAGCTCAACGCATTAGGCTTGCGACACAAATTGGGTCTAAATTAACGGGTGTTCTTTATGTGTTAGATGAGCCTTCGATAGGACTGCATCAAAAAGATAATGATAAGCTCATTAACACACTTAAAAAGATGAGAGATTTAGGAAATACACTTGTTGTTGTTGAACATGATCACGATACCATGCTTGCATCGGATTATCTTATTGATATCGGACCTGGTGCAGGGCATTTTGGTGGTGAAGTTGTCGCTTACGGGTCGCCTAAAGAAGTGATGAATAATGGAAACAGTTTAACCGGAAAATATCTGAAAAATATCCTTAGAGTGCCATATCCCAAAAAGAGACGCAAAGGAAATAAGAAAGATTTAATGGTTATTAATGGCCATGAAAATAATTTAAAAAACATTTCTGTAAGTTTTCCAATGTCTACACTAACAGTCGTTACTGGTGTTTCAGGATCTGGTAAATCCACACTTGTGAACCGCATTTTATTAAGAGGATTACAACAACATTACTACAAAATTAAAGAAACTCCAGGGAAACATGATTTTATCGCAGGATACGAACATATCGATAAAATCATTGAAATTTCTCAATCACCCATTGGTCGGACTCCAAGAAGTAATCCGGCAACATACACAGGTGTTTTTGATGATATACGAGATTTATTTGCACAAACTGTAGAAGCTAAAATGCGAGGCTATCAAAAAGGTCGTTTTTCTTTTAACGTGAGAGGCGGAAGATGCGAGGCATGTAATGGTGATGGGATGAAAAAAATCACCATGCACTTTTTACCGGATGTGTATGTGCCATGTGAAGTATGTCATGGAACAAGATACAACCACGAAACACTTCAAATCAAATTCAAAGGTAAACACATTGCTGATGTTTTGAATATGACAATCTCAGAAGCACTGGATTTTTTCAATGCGATTCCAAAAGTCCAAGCAAAACTTCAAACACTTGTAGATGTAGGATTAGGGTATATCGCCCTTGGTCAGTCTGCGACAACACTTTCTGGT
>CAXRJA010000046.1:0-8364 GCA_964230965.1 Acholeplasmataceae bacterium
AATGAGTGGTTGCATCATCTCGATAATAAGATCTTCCTGGTCAATATCATAATTGAGTGTTGATTCTTGAGAGATGGATTTTGGTACTTGATAATCATCATCAATAATATTGGTTGAATTCCCGTAAATATGGGTTAAAAAGCTTTGATAGTGATCTTCTGACATATGATTTAAAATGATGTCATGGTTAGTTTTTTTCGTAAAATCACCAATGGTGATGATGCCTTCTTCAATGAATTTAGGATATGTTTTTCTACCTAGACCATATAAATCTTTTAAAGGTAAAGGAAATAATTTATCTACAATATCTCGTTTTCTTAATATTGTGATCCCGAGTGGTTTTTTCATATCAGATGCCATTTTAGCTAAAAAAAGTGTCGGTGCGATACCGATAGAATTGGGTAAATGATACGTATCATTTAGTGTTTTTTGAATCGTTTTCGCAATACTTACAGGATCTTTATGATGTGTCATATCTAAATAAGCCTCATCAATAGAGGCTTTCATCATCTTATGAGTAAATGTTTTAATGTAATCAAAAAAGATTTTAGAGTGTCTTTTATAAAGATCAAAACGTGTTGGAGCAACGAGTACATGCGGATATAAATCAAAAGCGTCTTTAACGTTCATCCCACTTCGAATACCATATTTTCGTGCTTCATAGGAAGCGGTTAATACAACGCCTCGTTTTGTGACCGCTGATCCGCCAACGATAAAGGCTTTTCCTTTTAAATATGGGTCTTCAATGAGTTGGCAACTAGCATAAAATGCATTGAGATCAATATGGAAAATCACTTTCGTTTGGTTTTTCATCATTAAACTTTCACTTTTCATTGGTTTATTGTATAATAAGATTTGATTTGAGGTGAAGGATATGGCTAAAAATACAAAATTAACAAATAATCAACCTGAAGAAAAAAAACAATATAAAATGCCTTTTGAAACATGGTGGGGTAAAATCCTTATTTGGACCTTATTCGTCGGCATGGTAGGTAGCGTTTTATTAAGTTTCATCGTAGCGCTTATTAGTGGACAAGCTTAATGCTTGTCTTTTTTTTGATTTAAAAGCATTTTTGCTTGTTCGATGGCAAAAGTACTCATGGTTTCATCAGATAACATGGCAGCAATCTCTTTAATACGTGCGTCCTCATCAAGCATTTCTACAAATGTTTGAATGCGCTGATCAATCGTTTCTTTATACACTTTTAAATGGGTATTTGCTTTTGCTGCGACTTGTGGTACATGTGTAATGACAATGACTTGTAAGTTGTTACTTAATAATGCCATTTGATTCGCCACTTTTGAAGCTGTTTTTCCACTAATACCTGTATCAATTTCATCTAAAACTAACATGGAGACACCTTGATATAGTGCTTGAAGTGATTTTAAAGCAAACATAAATCGTGAGCGTTCTCCGCCTGAAGCTACTTTATGAAGAGGCTTTAAAGGCTCTCCTTCATTGAGTGATATATTAAATATGACATCATCCATACCAGATTCTAACATTGTGTCTGTTTTTATGACATCAATTTGAAAGGATACATGCGATAAGTCAAGAGCAAGCAACCTTTCAATGAGCGCTTTTTCTATCATGGATGCAACTTCGTTTCGTTTTTGGGTCAGTTTATGTGCATCGTTTAACACGATGTCTTTTTTCTTTTGGATGTTCTGATCTAATGTCTGTATGAGTCCTTCGTAATCGTCAAACATTGCTTGATCCATTTTTAGTGTATCTAAGTAGTCGATGAGTTCAGGAATCGTTTTTTGATACTTTTGTTGAATCTTTATCAAATCAAATTCTCTTTGTTGAAGCATTTCAAATCTTTCTGAATCAAAATCAAGTGCTGTCACATCATTTAGAATTGTTGATTTGATGTCATCTATTTCATAATAAACATTATCCATCGTTTCTTGCATCTTTTCATATGCGTGAATATATGTTGATAACGACTGAATTTCTTGTTTTATTTGATACAGTTGATGGATCACTTCACTTGTTTCAAATAGCGCTTCTAAGTTATGATAGTGCGATGCAATCGCATCGTAATGTTTTAATCGTTGAAGTTCTTCTTGTGTGTCTTCTAAAATGTGCGACGTTAATTGTAATGCTTCAAGTTCTTGAATTTGAAACTTAATAAGATCATCTTGTTTTTGTTGTGTTTCATGTTGTTCGATGATGTGCTGTTTTTTCTTTAATGCATCTTCATATGAAGATTTTGATAACAAATAATCAATACGAATAGTTTCTAAAGCTTTTTGATCAAACGTATCAAGTAAGTGAATATAAGATTTAGGGTCAATCAGTTCGTATAAATCATCTTGATTATGAATGTGCCCGATCGCACTTGCGACTTCTCTTATTTTAGCAAGTGTCACAGTTTCACCATTAAGTTTCATTTGATGTTTTGATTGACTTGATAAACGTCTTTCAATCGTGATCGTCTCGCCTTTCAATTCAAACACGCCTAAAACAACCGCTTCATCAAAGCCGTGTCGAATCATGTCTTGATCACTTCTTTTTCCAAATAATAATTGAAGTGATTCTAAGACCATCGATTTACCAGCACCTGTTTCACCAGTAATTGCTGTTAATCCTGAATGAAAATTTAACGTCATATCATCTATAAGTGCGATATGTTTTACTGAAAGTGATTTAAGCATGAACCCCTTTTTTTCTAATGTATAACAATGTTTCTTGATTTCCTTTTTTACCTAAAATGTTGGAATCTTTTTCATAAATAATGCCATAGCCAAGATGTAATATCTTTTTTTTCACTTGATTGAGAATATGCAAACGCGTCTTATTATCCTTGATGACATCTTTATAATGAGATTGTTGTTCAAATTGTGGTTTTACTAAAACAATGAGATCATTTGCATCATCATAAACATATTCTAATATTGGGATGACGGATGTAAAAGAAACATCAATGACCATCAAGTCATGTTTGGGAAGACTGACGTCCAATATGTTGGTTTTCTCATGCATGGTAACACGTGCATCTTTTTTTAAAGTCTCATGAAGTTGATTGCTACCAACATCATATGTAAATACATGTGTTGCACCGTTTAGCAATAATACATGTGTAAATCCACCTGTAGATGCACCAACATCGATACATATATTATCTTTGATTTGGATGTTAAAATCCATTAAAAATTGATTCAATTTGTCTCCACCACGAGAAACAAATTGAATTTCTTTTTCAATATTTATGAAATCATTTGATTTTACGTCATAGCTTGCTTTTTTTTGAATGTGACCATTCACTGAAACAAACCCTCGATGGATGAGGTCTTTTGCTTTTGCACGTGTTTCTGTAAAATGTTGATCTGCTAAATATTGATCCAATCGCATGTTATTCTTGTGTTTTTACAAGTACTTTTTCAGCATTTTCAAGCATGGTATAACATGCTTTTGCAAGTTCTAAACCTTTTTTATATTCTTTAACCGCATCATCAAGTGCGATTTCTTTTGTTTCTAATTTCTTAACAACTTTTTCTAATTGCTCTAGCATCGCTTCAAATGTTTGCTCCATGTTATCGCTCCTTTTTATCTTTGATTTGTGTATGTAAAATACCATCTTTTAATGTTACTGTGATCGTATCATCAATGTTAACATCATGAACACTTGTAATGATCTTTTGATTTTTTTCAAGTAATCCGTACCCTTTATCCATTACTTTAAGTGGTGATAATCCATCTAATTTTTGCATTTGTGTTTCAAAACGATATCGTATGTCTTTCATATAATTTGAGATCGATGGTTCAAGTCGTTGATGTGTTGAAACATACGATTGTTTCTTCATGTTTAATAAATAGGTGAGTGTTTGTATCATACGATCTTGATATTGTGTAATTTGCGTCTTAAATTGATGCAATTGTTCTTGAGGAGAGGTTAACGCTAATCGCTCTTCTAAATACGTAAGTTTGAGTTGTTTTTGTTGGAAAATATCTTTTACATATTTTTTTATTTTATGCGCGGATTCAATTAGATAAGCTTTCAGTTGTTCAGAAGATGGTGTTGCAAGTTCTGCAGCAGCCGTTGGAGTTGGCGCACGCATATCTGAAACAAAATCCGCAATCGTGGTATCTGTTTCATGTCCGACTGCTGAAATAATCGGAATATCTGAAGCATAGATCGCTTCTGCAACCATACGTTCATTAAATCCCCATAGGTCTTCAATCGATCCACCACCTCGTCCAACAATTAAAACATCGACAAGTTTTTCTTCATTGGCACGTCTAATTTGATTTGATACCGTTGTTGCACATTCTTTTCCTTGAACTTGTGCGGGATACAAAAGAATCTCAACAAGTTGATAACGGCGATTAATCGTATTAGAAATATCTTGAATCACGGCACCAGTAGGTGATGTAATGACACCAATACGTTTTGGAAACTTTGGAATTGGTTTTTTATGTGATGCATCGAAAAAACCAATTGCTTCCAATTCTTTTTTAAGTGCTTCATATTTTTGATAAAGGATGCCGATACCATCAAGTTCTAATTGCATGACTTGTATAGAGTAATTGCCACTTGGTTCATAGACACTGATTTTTCCTAATACAAGTACTTGATCGCCATCTTTAGGCATCATTTTAAGTCTTCTTGCATCACCAGCAAACATGATTGCATTGATTTGGGCATGGTCATCTTTAATTGAAAAATATAAATGTCCTCTTGAATGCAACTTAAAATTGGAGACTTCACCTTTAAGTGCAATGGACGTTAAATGGCTGTCTGTCTCAAGTTTTGCTTTAATGTATTTTGTAAGTGCAGTGACACTTAAATAATTCATTGATACTCCTTTATATATTTAGAAATGGTGTCTAATAGTTTATTATTAAATTTCACTTGTTTTTCATCATCTAACATGGAAAATTCTCTAGTTAAATTTAGAGCTTCATTAATTGAGATACTTGGATCTAATTTTAAGATGTTCATCTCATATGTAGATAAGCGAATAATGGCGCGATCAACATAGGATAAACGATGAATTCTATAATTTGTTAAACATTGACTAATAATCTCATCAATATCATTTAAATGATTTGTAATTGTATTCAGTTCTTCTAAAAGTGATGCATCTGACATATATTTTGCTTTAAATTCTAATTTCATATTCATGTCATATTGATAGAGCAAATGCATGAGTTGTGTACGTTTTTCATGTTGTGTCATAAATTACCTCACTTCCTATTTTATCACAAAACAAAGACGAAAAAAAAAGAAGTCAATGACTTCTTTTTTACAATATCTAATGATTAATTTGTTGCTCTCACGCGTGCCCAAAGTTCTGCCATTTTTACTTTTAAATCTGTGTTGTATCTAAATATGGAATCATTGGTTCTCACGACCATACGATATGAAGCTTCTGCGTATGTTTCATTTGTAATCACATCATTAATCACATCTGTTCTCGGTGCAGTATATCCAACATATTCTGTATTTAGCAACATATTATCATAACTTGTCATAAAGTTAATGAAATCATAAGCGGCATCTTTATTAGGGGCATTTTTAGGAATGACAAATGCATCTAACCACACATTGGTTCCAGATGCTGGGACATAATACCCTAAGTCTTCATTTTCATCCATTAAATAAACGGCATCACCTGAATATGTCAGAGCCATTGCATATTGTGTACTTCCAGAAACAAGCATTGCATCAAATACTTCATCTGTTGCATATGTGACATTGGAATTTCTATCTTGACCAATGAGCCAAGCTTCAGCCGCTTGTAATTGTGCATCTGTTGGATTGTTGATATCGACATCACCGCCATATAGAGATTTTAATGCAACCATAATCATATCTCTTGTTGAGTCATAGAACATGACGTCTTTTTCATATGCATTTAATGCATTCCAACCATGTGTCTCTAGTTCTTCTAATGTTATTTTAGTGGAATCATATAAAATACCAAAGTTACCAAAAAAATATGGAACAGAGTAATTTAAAATATTAAAATCTGCAGGGTCACATCCACAATCTGGCCAAAATTCAGTAATTGAGGGATCTAATACATCTTTTGTCATATTGATGCGTGACCAATCGATTGTTTCAAGTAATCCTTTCACCGCAAGTTCTTCAATGGCGTAATCACTTGGCACAACAAGATCATATCGATTTGATTGATCTTCTACCTGAGGAATGGCAACTTCATTCGAATCAAAAACAACTAATTCTACTTTGACACCATATTCCTCCTCAAAAGCATCCAATAAGGATTCATCAATATATTCTGTTGGCATGAATAATTTGATGCTGTTACTAGCTTCACAAGAAGCGAGAACTGAAAGTGTTAATGCTAACACGATAAGTACTACTATTTTTTTCATTCTTCTTCCTCCTTAAGGTTTTTTTTGGTTTTAAAATAATCATAAGTGATTTTCATCCCTATGACTAAAATAATGAGGGTCGATAACGCGTTGATTGTTGGTTCAATCCCACGTTTTAAGGTATACAAGTATATGGAGATGTTTTTTACAGCAGATCCACTACTTGCAAAATAACTGATGACAAAATCATCAAATGACATGGTAAACGCAATGGCTGCGCCAGCAATAATACCAATACGAATTTGAGGTAAAATCACATACCACAATGTCTGTAACGGTGTGGCACCTAAATCATTAGAAGCAGAAATTAAGTCTGCATCCATTTGTCTTACTTTTGGATATACAGTAATCACTACATATGGCACACTGAATGCGATATGTGCAATGATCATTGTGGTAAGGCCACGTTCAATTTGAAATGCGCCAAATAAAACAAAGAAACTAATGGCGGTGACAATTTCAGGATTCACAATGGGAATATTGTTAAAATTTAACGTCCATTCTCTTAACCATTTTTTGTTTTTAGATAAACTAATAGCCCCTAGTGTACCAATAATAGTAGATATGATGGTAGATATAATCGCAACCAATATGGTTGTGAAGACAGCATCCATGATGGTACTACTTTCAAATAATTTCACATACCATTCTAGTGAAAATCCTGTGAATTGAATGAGGGATTTTGAATCATTAAAACTAAAGATGACTAAACTCATGATAGGTAAATATATGATGAGTAAAATGATCCATAAAAATGTTTTAGATGAGAGTGTATGTTTATTCATCGCCACCCTCCGTATATTTATCAACTTTTTTAATGGCGTATAAAAATACGAGGATGAGTCCTGCCATGAGTAAAGCAATCGATGATCCGTAACCAAAATCTCCTTGAGAAATCATGGCATTTTCGATTAAGTTCCCAATTAAGAAACGTCCAGCACCTAAGTATTTAGGGACGACAAGCGTTGTTGCAGAAGGCAAAAATACCATCATAATACCTGATAAAACACCTGAAATACTTAAAGGCATCACAACCTTAATAAGAGTTTGAAGCTTATTAGCACCTAAATCTGATGCAGATTCATATAAAATGATATCAATTTTAGATAACACCGTATATATTGGAAGTACCATGAATGGTAAATAGACATACGTCATCCCAATAATAATTGCAAGATTCGTTCCTATAAGATCCGGTGCAATCATTAAGATTACCTGTTCTAACGCTTTTGTCCTTAATAACATATTGATCCACATTGGCGCAGTAATTAATAATATCAGTAAGGTCTTCGTTTTTGTATGAGACTTTGAAATAATATAAGCAAGTGGATATCCAATCACAAGCGATACTAATGTTGCAACAAAAGCAAGTCCAATCGATTCTGCCATAAGACCAACAAAGATGGGTTCATTAATAAATCTTAAGTAATTATCTAATGTAAAGATAAGTGTAAATGTTTGAGATGTTTCTCTCGATTGAAATGAATACAAAAGCATAAGAAAGATTGGAATCATAATGAGCACTATGATCAATGCTTGATAAGGTATCCCAAGGAATCCTTCAAACATCCAACGTTTTTTCGTTTTTGCTTTGGGTCTAGTCATCACAAATGGCTTCAATTTGAACGCTCCATCACATGAATATCTTCAGGAAGAAAAGAGAGTCCTACCTTTTTATTAAGTGGCTGTACATCTGTTGTATGAATGGTATAGATGCGATCTTTAGTCTCTACATCAATCTCATAATGTACACCTTTAAATACAATATCAACAACAGTCCCTTCAACAAGACCCTCTTTTACATCTACAATATCAATGTCTTCTGGTCGAATGACAATGTCTACTTCTTCATTAAGTCCAAAACCTTTGTCTACACATGTAAAATCTTGATGATCAAAATGCACAAGAAAATCTGTTTTCATGACACCTTCAATGATATTTGATTCACCGATAAAGGTTGCAACAAATTTATTAATTGGTTCATTGTAAATATCTACAGGTGTGCCTACTTGTTG
>CAXRJA010000047.1:0-17967 GCA_964230965.1 Acholeplasmataceae bacterium
TCATGCGTGACAAAAACAAAGGTAATGCCTGAACGTCTTTGAATTTCTTTTAATTCGTATTGCATTTCTTGTCGTAATTTTAAATCAAGTGCAGCAAGTGGTTCATCTAAAAGTAAAACTTTCGGTTCATTAATGAGCGCACGCGCAATCGCGACACGTTGTTGTTGTCCTCCAGACAGTTTATGAACACGTCTATTTTCATAACCTTCAAGACCAACAAGTTTTAAATATTTTCTAACTTTTTCGTCCATATCAAGTTTGATTTGTTCAATCGATTCAATAAATGCTTGCTTTTTATCTTGATATGTGTGCTTTAACATCGTTTTTGACCAATTGTTTTCTAATGCTTCTTTTTTGAGTAAACGCTTTAAATCTTTAAGTCTTGTAAAGCGTCCAAGTGCCTCTTGTTTAACACGAAGTCCGAATGCAACATTATCATAAACATCTAAATGCGGAAACAATGCATAGCGTTGAAATACTGTATTGGTTGGTCTTTTGTGTGATGGAATCCCTAAAATTGATTTTCCTTGGAACAAAACATCACCTTGTGATGGTTCTACAAAACCACCAATAATACGAAGTGTTGTTGTTTTACCGCATCCAGATGGTCCTAAAAAAGTAACAAACTCTTGTGCGTCTATTTCTAAATCAATCCCACGTAAAACGACTTGACCATTAAACTCTTTTGTTAAATCAACAAGTTTAATAAGTGGTTCAGCCAAATTTTGCGTATTTTTAACATCTTTTAACGTGTCTTTTTCCATCGTTTTTCCTTTTGTTTAATGTGGATATGTCTAAAGCAATAAAACATGAATATTGTTTAATCATATTAAACTATTAGTTCAGTGATTTTAAACCAAACCACATACATTATACATAATGTATTATTATTGTCAACATAAAAATCTAAAGCTTTAATTTTTGAGTTTTTTAAAGTACAATATTCACATACGAGGTAAGTATGTTTCAACAAGCTTTACGATTACAAAAAACACCAAAATACATCATCCAAGGCATGATTTTCTGCATATTATTCATGATCATTTATACTGTTGTTGATGGACTAAACATGAATTATGAAGCGATGGCGATTGAATATTCTGAACTTCTTGTGGGTATCAATATATCCATTAATGTTTTAATGTCGCTTGGAAGTGCAGCACTCATGAACTTATCAACGGCAATGGTTGTCTTAAAAGGGAAAGAGGGAAAAGCTTCTACTTTTGGATCACTTTCAGTAATATTCTGTATTCTAACTTATGGATGTACATCCTGTGTGATTGCATTTTTTGCAAGCATCGGTATTACTTTTTCTGTCACAATATTACCCTTTGCAGGGCTACCCTACAAACTCATTAGTGTCTTATTGATTGCCATCGGACTGATTTTTATGTATCGTGAAATTGAACATGGCGTATGTAAAGTTCACGTATCAAAATAAAAATTGATTGCTTAAAATCTGTTATTTTTATACAATTAAAGTAAGTAAGAACGATATCAATTCATTTCGATTCAAATTGTAGAATTTGTTTATCACATCTTTTTAACGTAACTCAAATAAAGGAGGCATCACAAATGTTTGATGTCAAAGATTTAACGTTTACTTATCCAAAAAATAAAGAGGCGACCATTAAAGGGATTTCTTTTAATATTAAAAAGGGTGAGATTTTTGGCTTTTTAGGACCCTCGGGTGCTGGAAAATCAACGACTCAAAAATTATTATTAAAGTTGCTTTCTGGCGCAACTGGAGACATTCGTTTTAACGGAACCTCTATTAATGATCTACAATCCTCATTTTATGAGTCTATTGGTGTGAGTTTTGAAATGCCGATTCATTTTACAAAAATGACGGCATACGAAAACATACGATTTTTTCAAGATCTATATGAAAAAAAAGCTGATATTGAAACATTAATGACACGTGTTGGATTATGGATAGACAAAGATAAACTGATTTCAGAATATTCTAAAGGGATGAAAATACGTCTCAATATCGTGCGTGCACTTATCAACCAACCAGATATGTTATTTTTAGACGAACCTACCAATGGTTTGGATCCTAAAAATGCCATGATTTTAAAAGATATGATTCGGGAATATCGCGATCAAGGTGGAACAGTATTCATAACTTCTCATATTATGAGTGATATCGAACAACTATGTGACCGGGTAGCATTCATTGTCGATGGTAAGATTGTTGAACTTTCGAGTCCTCGCGACTTAAAAATTCAATATGTCGAAAAAGTCATTAAAGTAGAATACATTGACAATGGTAAGAAACTTGATCAAACTTTTGATATGACGTTAAAAGATTCTAAAAAGGCACTTTCACAGTTTATTTTAGACCATGATATCGAAACCATACATAGTGGTGAAACAACCCTTGAAGATATTTTTATCAAAGTTACAGGTGTCTCACTTAAAGCACCGGAGACACATGATGCATAACATAACAAAATTGATTAAAGGTGAATTGCAACGACTTCAAAAATATAATGTGACATTGATCAGTTTAATTGTGACATTGATTTGGGTTGCTTTATTGTATTTCATCGATGATACAGAAGTCTTATTATTGCTTCTGCCGCTTGTTATTATTCTTGATGTGACCATGATGTCTGTCATGTATACAGGTGCAGTCATGTATTTTGAGAAATCAGAAAATACGATGCTGTCTATTCTTGTGACACCTGTCTCACACAAAGATATCATTATTTCAAAAATTATCGCCAATATCATTCATCAGACAATTTCAACATCGCTTGTAGTTCTTGCATTTGTTTTAATTAAAGATATTTCAGTATCTTGGATCATTATTTTATTGATGATGCTTTCGATTGGCTTTCATACATTACTCGGATTTGTTTTTACCTATACCGCAAAAGATTTTACAACGATGTTAACGAACTTTATGTTTGTTATGATTGTTTTTATGACGCCCACAATACTTGTTTATGTGAATGTGATTCAAGCAAATGAACTTATCAATTACTTACTTTTAATTAGTCCGATTGAGCAGGCAACCGTCATGATATCAAGTGCATTTACTCAAACATACGATGTACTGTTTTTTATGAGTATTATATTGATGGTAACTTACTTTGTATTGATGTATCGCTGGTATGTGTTACCAAAGTTTTCTAGTTATGTCCAAAAAGGAAGTGGTGTCTAATGTTTACAAAAGTACTTAAGCATGAACTCAGAAATATTACAAGAGACCGCATGTATGCTTTTTTCGTTTTTTATGAAATCTTACTTATTGCGTTATCTTTATGGCTCATACCTTATTTACAAGATACTTCTGGTGATTTAGCGGTTCAAATCACATTTGTGGTATTGATACTTATGTCTGGTATTGTCTTTGGGGCGATTACTGGATTTACTTTACTTGATGATCAAGATGATGGCGTTTTGTTTTCATTGAAAGTAACACCGATCAATGTCAATGTCTATATCTTTTTAAAACTATTGATGTCCTATATATTTTCAGTCATTGCAACCATCATTCTTTTAATCGCAACTGGATTACTAGATATGTTACCACTCATAGATATTTTCTTTATAACGTTGTTGTCATCCTTTCAAGGTCCATTTATTGCCTTAGTAATGAATGCATTTTCTTCAAACAAAGTCGAAGGGTTTGTCATTATGAAACTCACAGGGCTCACGATCATTGGACCTATACTTGCATTATTTTTAACCGATTGGACTGAACTTCTTATCGGTATATTTCCAGGATTTTGGACAGCACGCATTATGAGTATTTCAATGCTTCCAATTGACTTCTTTTTAGGTCCATCATGGATATATTTTTCATTGGGTCTTATTGTCAATGTGATCGGTATTTATTTAATTCATCGTTATTTTAAGTTTAAACATCAATTATAGAAAGGAGCTAAACATGGAAATTCTATCCATATTTTTAATGATTTATGGTGTTTTGGTTTTATATTTAACACTTTCTAAGGCGAATATATTATTTAGAAATCCTAAAATTAAAGTCTTCCAAAAGCTACTTGGTGAAAAAGGTACATACATTTTTTTACTTGTTTTTGGTTTAGCAGCTTTAGGCGTTGGTATTTATTTACAGTTATAATTGATAGGCTTGATACGTTTTCAAGTCGATTCATTCCCCATTTTTGAGTGTATTTAAGGAGATGTTGAAATCATCTCTTTTTTTTATACATAATTATAAAAAAAAGACATGCATCCATGTCTTATTTTTGAAGCTTTAATTGTGTTCTTTTAACAATCATAATTCTTACTTTTAAAACAATATAAATCAGTGTAATCAAATGGACAGGCCAAGAATTCAGTTTGAAATAAATTTGCATAGGATTGAGCCAAATATCAAATCCAGTATGAACATATATGAACGCATATACAACATAACTTAGTTTATGTAACATGACCCATGAAGATGGTTTCATTTTTGCACGGACAAATTTAAATGATGTTATGACTAAAGGCAACATAAGCAAAGACGCTAAAATTCCTGTTGTGTTATATCCTGATAATGCTTTATCTAAATTTGATAAGCTATGCGGCAACAAATAAATAAACCCATAAAGTGCAAGATCACCACGCACAGGATCAATAACAGACCTAAAGAAATTTCCTTTTTTAAAAATACCTGTAAGTATTACAAGTAAAAATAATGCAAAACTAAATTGCCCAGAAAACACCGTCCACTCTAAAAATTGACCTCCCACTATGTAAGATGTCACACTTAGTATCAAGGCAAGTACAATAAAAGCCCATTCATTTTTTTCGATGTATTTGCCGATAAAAACAATCGTCATGTAAACAAACGGCAAAATGATAAATACCAAATTATTTAAAATAAAATTCATACGTTACTTTCTTTAAGAGGTTTGTAAAAATGCAACAATCGGTAAGTTCGTGATATTAGAAGCACCATGTGGTGCACCAGAAGTTTGAAATAATTGTGTGATGTCCTGACCTGCATAAAACGTGCCTCTATGAACACCATTTGGCCAGTTTGGATTTCCTGTAACATCATATACAACACCATTATATGCAATATATGCATTTGCACCATTTTGCCCGTCATACTGAGCGAGTTCTTCAAGTGTCATATAAATTTTCTCATAAATTGCAGTAATGGTAATGTCTTCTGAAATGGTCGTTAAATCACGATCCCAAGAAATAAATTGATACCCACCTTCACTTGGTGGTGTAGGAAATGTAAATGTATCTCCGATTTCTAATGTTTCAGTTGTAATGATTTTGTTATTAAGACCTCTAAATGTCACGGTAACAGACAAATCGATACTTGTTGGCACTAAAACACCATCTAAAATATGTACAACACCGTTCTCTGCGATAATATCTGATTCTACAATTAAAACATCATTGACATATACATCATCACCATCTACAGTGATCGTTAAAACCTCACCTGTTGTTGTTTCAATTTGTGAGTTGCCTGACCTAATGGCATCGATTAATAGAGTTTGTTCAACCATGTGATAACGTAAAACATCAAATAAATCGACATCACCGAGAAGTTGATCAAACCCCTCATTCGGATCAAAATTATCTGGAATCTCAAACCCTTCTGCCAACTCAAATGCCTCTAGTGAAGGCAAGAAGATTGTTAAGTTCTCATATGATGAAAAATCAATCGATATTTGTCCACTATAAACTAAACTTGCAAGCGATTGATAGCCATCAATTGATGCAATCGTAGAGAGCATATCTTTTACAGGTGTTTCAATGAGACGACCAATTTTTGGCACACGATCTAAATATGATTTTCCATGAGGGGAACTAAGTATTTCTTCTGAAAGATCTTGTCCTGCTTGAAACATCCCTTGATGGATACCATCTCTCCAATAAGGATCATTGGTCACGTCATAAATGTAACCATCCACTGCAATATACGCTTTTTTTCCGTTCGTACCATCAAATACAGAAAGTTCCTCGATTGTGAGCTCAATTAATTCTTCTTCAGGGACTTTATTGTCAGTACATGCGACTAAAGTAAGCAGGGTTAAAACAGTTAGTAAAAATTTCATAGTTTCTCCTCTTATCATCACTATATCATAAAAAAAAAGACATCTTGTAATGATGTCTTTAAATGTCATTTTTTGTAAGAATATGTGATTAGATGATTGTTACAATCATACCAATAACTGCACCGATAAAAATTAACTTTGTAGGTGTTAAAAACTTATAAACTAATGCAATAAACGCAATTACACTCACCACATATTTCCATAAAATCATCTCAAAAGAAAGTCCCAACTGAATTACAACTGAAATCATAAGTGCAATCGCTGCATAGTTGAGCGCACTTAAAATATAACGAAACCAAGAAACATCTCTTAAATAGGTGAATCCTTTATAAAAAAGGGTGATCAATAAAAAGCCTGGTAAAAAGATGCCAATTGCACCAACAACACCTCCTAAAATATTTCCACTTAGGACATATCCTAAAAAGCCTGCTGTTGTAAATACTGGTCCTGGCGTAATTTGACCAACCGCGACGCCATCAAGCATTTGTTGAAATGACAAATAGCCTGGTTCAACGAATAACGTACCTAAATAACTTGTGAGCACATAGCCACTACCATACAAAGTTGCACCAATTTGGAAAAAAAGTAAAAAGATTAAAAGAATACTTATGCCTTCTTTCACGTGTGTTTTTCTGAAGAAAAATTGATACAGAAAGGCACTCAATCCAACAATCAAAAATACTAAAACTTGGTTGACAACAAAACTTAGCGTGAGTGCAAATATTATATATATGATTGCATCAAAACTTTTTTCGACTTTTTTGCTTAATTGATATACCGCAAACAAAATAATACTTACAACCACTGGACCAATGACATCTAGCATACTACGAACAATCACTAAATTACCGAACTGAAGATATATAAATGCGAGCGTTAAAACAAGTATAAGTGCAGGCAATATAAAGGCAACACCTGCAACCCATAACCCTAATTTACCACCCCTGTGTCGGCCAATGAGTAACGCTAACTCTGTGGAACTTGGTCCTGGAATAACATAAGACAAACTAATGAGATCTAAAAAATGTTTGTCATCTAACCACTTCTCATCATCTACAAACAACTGATGCATCAATGCAATATGCGCTGCAGGTCCACCAAAAGATAACAAGCCAAGTTTTAAAAATATTATAAATATTTCTTTATACATTTTTTAACTCCTCAATTATATTTTATCAAACATTTTTCCATAATTTTCCAAAAATACGACCATCCTACTTGACATTTTTTTTAGTCTTTATTAAAATTGTAACTGGAATTGGCAATTAATAAACAAGAGTGCCAGAAAGGAGAAATAAAATATGTTACAACCATTAGAAGATTATGTTGCTTTAATACTTGAAAAAGAAGAAAAAACAACGGCATCAGGTATCATCTTAACAAGTGAAGCAAAAGAAAAACAAGCGGTAGGAAAAGTCATCGCGATCGGTCCTAAAGTTGAAGATCTTAGAGAAAATGATCGTGTGATTTATCAATCTTACTCAGGGACAAAAGTAGAGCTTGAAGGTCAAGAATATCTACTTATTCAAATAAAGAACATATTAGCAAAACTTATTTAAGGAGGATATTATGGCAAAAGAAATTTTACACTCAAAAGATGCACAAACATCTATTTTAAAAGGTGTGGATACACTTACAAATACTGTAAAAGTGACACTAGGACCGAAAGGCCGTAATGTCATTTTAGATAAAGGATATGGTTCACCACTCATCACCAATGATGGCGTCACCATAGCTAAAGAAATTGAACTATCCAATCCATATGAAAACATGGGTGCAAAACTTGTCTATGAAGTTGCTTCGAATACAAATGATGTTGCTGGTGATGGGACAACAACTGCAACAGTTCTTGCACAAGCAATGATTCATAGAGGTTTTAAAGCAGTCGATAGAGGGTCGAACCCTGTACTTGTAAGAGAGGGTATTGATCTTGCAGGTAAAAAAGTTGCTGAAAAATTACTTGAAATGTCTCGAGATGTAAAAACTTCTCAGGATATCGCAAATGTTGCAACGATTTCATCAGGATCTACTGAAGTCGGTGAGATAATAGCGAAAGCAATGGATAAAGTTTCAAAAAATGGTGTTATAAATGTTGATGAATCGAAAGGTTTTGAAACAGAACTTGATGTTGTTGAAGGTATGCAATATGACAAAGGGTATGCATCTCCATATTTTGTAACCAATAGAGAAACTATGACCATTGAATTTGAAAATCCTTATGTTTTTGTGACGGATCAAAAAATATCGACGATTCAAGATATCTTACCCGTGCTAGAACAAGTTGTGAAATCATCCAAACCGCTTCTACTTATTACCGAAGATATTGAAAATGAAGTGACCTCAACATTGATTGTAAACAAATTAAGAGGAACATTTAATGTCGTTGCGACAAAAGCACCAGGTTTTGGTGACAATCAAAAAGAGATGCTTCAAGACATCGCAATATTAACAGGCGCAACTTTTATTTCTAAAGATCTTCAAATGAAATTAAGCGAAACTACCATTGAGCAACTCGGAACCGTTGGAAGAGCAATTATTAAAAAAGATTCAACCACGCTCATCAGTGGACAAGGGGATCCATCTTTACTAAATGCTAGAAAACAAGAAATTGAAGCACAGTTACAAAACACAACTTCTGATTTTGACAAGAAAAAACTTCAAGAAAGACTTGCAAAACTCAGCGATGGTATTGCAGTCATTAAAGTAGGTGCAGCAACAGAATCTGAACTCAAAGAGAAAAAACTTCGTATTGAAGATGCACTCAATGCTACAAAAGCTGCCATTGCTGAAGGTATTATCCCTGGTGGTGGTGCGGCACTTGTAAGAATACAAAGCGAACTTAGAGACACACTCAAACATGAAAATATGGACATCATGCGTGGGATTACTGCAGTTTTAGATGCACTTTCAGATCCACTTGAAAACATTGCAGAAAATGCTGGATTTGATGGTACAGCAACACTTGAAACATTCAGAACACAACCAAAAGAAGTTGGATTTGATGCAAAAACAGGAACATGGGTAAACCTCATTGAAAAAGGGATCATCGATCCAACAAAAGTCACACGAAGTGCAATACTTAATGCGTCTTCAATTGCATCACTACTTATTACAACAGAAGCTGCAGTTGCAGAAAATAAAGATGAAAAAGAACCATCTGCACCTGCAATGCCTCCTATGTATTAAAATGATTAAAAAGCTTTTATGTTTTTATAAAGGCTTTTTTTCTATGATACAATACACTTAAAGGATATGTATATGCCCATACACTATTATTTAACCATTGTATTCATACTAATTGGCTTTTATTTATTGTTTACATTAAAACCAAAGAAAATAGGTTCTTATACGCTACCAAAAGATATTTCCATCTCTATTATTATTCCTGCGAGAAACGAATCAAAGCGTATTCAACCTTTGCTTAAATCTTTATTACCTTATAAAAATGACGTCGAGATTATTGTAGTTGACGATCATTCTGAAGATGATACAAAAGCTGTTGTAGCGTCATTGGGTTTTCAAGTGATTCAACCAAAAAAACGACCAAAAGCGTGGAAAGGAAAACCTTGGGCACTTGATCGAGGTGTCTTATCTGCTTCAGGAGACATTCTTATCTTTTTAGATGCAGATACCATCATTCATAAAAATGGAATTGAATCATTACTGCATATATTTTTAAAAACAAAAACACCGTTATCTGTACAACCATATCACTATATGAAACGTCCGATTGAACGTTTATCTGTTTTTTTTAATGTTCTTGTTGTGATGGCAGCAAATACGTATACAATTTTTAAACATAAACTGACACCACGTGCCTTTTTCGGACCAACACAAGTGATGCTTAAAAAAGACTACTTTGATTTTGCAAGAGACCCTTCTGTTACCAATCAAGTACTAGAAGATATTTATTTAGGACAATCATTTTTAAAACATGGGAAAAAAATACGCAGTATCATCGGTAGAGGCATCGTATCTTTTCGAATGTATCCAGATGGATTTCATGACATGCTCTCTGGATTTGGTAAAAACTTCGCAAATGGTGCAATCGCGATCGGATTGATTCAAGCCATTTTGTTATCTTTATGGATTTCTGCACCTTATGCTGCCATCAATATTCTTCTAACAGCATGGATTTCTGGTGAAGCACTTCTTATACCCATCCTGATTTATTTCACATTTGGTTTACAATTATATATTTTTAGCCGACATATAGGTAATTTTAAACCTACGCTAATCGTATTGTATCCTTTACATGCACTCTTTTTTCTATATGTCTTCATTTATTCATTTTTTAGAATTTACATTTTCAAAAATAATGCTTGGAAAGGGCGTTCGGTATGACATTACCCCTTATCACTTTAGATTTATGGCTAACGATTTTTTTAGATATCGTTTTATGGTTTGTTTTTCATTTGGGGTTTGCTAAAATTGCCAATATGATTCCAGATCGTTTTTTTGAAAAACCAATTCCTGAAGTCTTTAAGCAAAAACCAATACAAAAATTTTTTCTTAAAAAGATTTTCTATGTTCATAAGTGGAAAAAGTTTTCACCTGATGGTGGCGCATGGTTTAAAGAAGGGTTTTCAAAACGATACTTAAAAGAAAAAAATCTCTCATATTATGAGAAATTTTTAATTGAAACACGACGAGCAGAACTCACGCATTATCTTCAAATGTTGCCTGCACCCATCTTCTTTTTATTTAATCCTTTGTGGGTAGGGTGGTTCATGATTGCCTATGCAATTATCTTTAATATTCCTTTTATTTTGATTCAAAAATATAATCAACCACGACTAATCAAGCTGATCATTAAAACGCGTTCAAGGCAAAATAATGTTGCAGTAAAATAATCGTTTTAGCATCCGTAATCCTTTTATTTTCAAGAAGTGCTTGCACTTCTTTTTTTGTGTAGTATCCAACCTCAAAAAACTCATCTATATCTTTATCTAATGGTTTATTGACTTCTTCACTATGATAGCCGATATATAAGTGAATGACTTCATCGCTATACCCTAAACAATTGTGAATAGACATCACATGATCGATAGTTTTAGGTTTCACGTGTGCTTCTTCTTCACATTCTCTTTGTGCACACAATAACGGATCTTCGTTATGTTCAAGTTTTCCAGCAGGCACTTCGATGGTGATTTCTCCAATTGGATAACGAAATTGTTTTACAAGCACAATTTTTTTATCTTTTGTAATTGGTAAAATGGCACTCGCTCCAGAATGTCTTACAACAATTCTTTTCGTCTGAATATTTTCTGATGTCATCACAGTATCTTCAACAATTGTCAAAAAATCAGAATGATACACTTCTTTCGTTAATAATGTTGTTTCTTTCATCATTTACCTCTTATGAGTATGATAACAAAAAAGAGCATGATATGCCCTTATTTTAGTATAATTTCTTTATTTTTTATTCTTTCTTTTAATGATTTGATTTTATCTTGAATGATGTTTTGTGTCATAATAAACCCTTCATCAGGACCATGAGATGGATCATCTAATCCCCAATCTTCTCTAAATTGACACGGTAACCATGGGCAATCAACGTTACAGCCCATCGTAATGACAACATCGACTTCTGGTAAGTCATCAATGAGTTTTGAAGTTTGTGTCACATTCATATCCACACCATGTAATTGTTTTATAATTCTTACAGCATCTTGGTTAATTTGAGGACGTGTTTCTGTACCACCACTATAGGCTTCAAAAAAATCATCGTGATAGAGCTTTGTTAAAGCCTCTGCCATTTGACTACGGCATGAGTTATGCACACATACATACGCCACTTTTACTTTTTTATTCATATTAATATAACTCCGTTTTCTTATGAATGCCTGTTAAAGTGAAAATAATCCATTCTGCAATATTGGTGGCATGATCCCCAATTTTTTCTAAATATTTTAATATCATGAGGCTATAAACTGCTTCTTCAGCTTCAATTTGATCTTTTTTAATCATATCTGTAATTTTAGAAAGTGCTTCTTTGTAAACGAGATTTATGTGTTCATCTTCTTTAATCACTTTTTGTGCAAGTGCTTCGTTATTAAGCGCAAGCGCTTCAATCGTCATTTTATACATCGTTTCTAAGTTATTCATGAGTTTTGTAGCAAGTGATAAAACATGCTCATTCGGTTTTGAATTGATGTTGGTTGTCATATAAGCAACATCACATGCATGATCACCAATACGCTCAATATCCGTAATCATCTTTAATATACCTGTCACTAGTCTAAGATCGGATGCTACAGGTTGTTCACGCCAAATGACTTGAAGCGCATGTTTTGCGATTGTTTCTTCAGCAGCATCCACCTTATCATCTAATTTTAATGTGTCTCTAGCAGCCGCTTGATCTGCTTCTTGAAAGGCATGAAAGGCCTTTTTAATATTTTCTAGTGTTAATTCTGCCATGTCAATGACTTCTTTTTTAAGTGCTTGCATGCTAAGCACAAGTGTTTTTCTAACTTGCATATGTTTAACCGAACCTTCCTGTAATATATTGTTCTGTTTTTACATTTTGTGGATTATTGAATATTTTATTCGTATCATCCATTTCAATAAGTTCTCCCAAAAGGAAAAATGCTGTTTTATCTGAAATTCTTGCTGCTTGCTGCATATTGTGTGTGACAATCACAATCGTATAATCTTGCTTAAGTTCAACAATTAAATCTTCTATTTTTTGAGTCGCAATGGGATCCAGCGCACTTGTTGGTTCATCCATTAAAATAACTTCAGGCTCCATTGCAATTGTTCTTGCAATACATAAGCGTTGTTGTTGACCACCTGATAAACCCATAGCAGATTTTTTAAGGCGATCACTCACTTCATCCCATAGTGCTGCTTTCTTGAGTGAACTTTCAACAATTTCGTCTAATACTTTTTTATCTTTAATACCTTGGCATCTAGGACCATAGGCAATATTATCATAAATACTCATCGGAAATGGATTTGGCTTTTGAAAAACCATCCCTACTTTTGATCGTAATTCTATGACATCAAAATTTTTATCGTAGGCATCTTGATTTTCGTATAAAATGCTTCCTGTAATTTTGCATGATGGAATTAAATCATTCATACGATTTAAAATACGTATAAATGTTGATTTCCCACAGCCAGATGGTCCAATAAATGCAGTCACTTCGTGATAATTAATGGTCATATTGACATTTTTGATTGCTTGAAACTCTCCGTAATATAAATCGATATTATTGAGTTGAAATACTGGTTTTTTATGTGTTTGTTCTGACATCATTTAACTCCAATTCATGTTTTTTTGCAACTGGTGTGCAAATATTTTTACAATAAAATTGATCACGAATACAACGACTAAAATAATAATCGCAATGGCGGCAGCAAGTTCAAAATTTGGCGCCTCACCACCCATAATCACCCATATGTGTACTGCAAGTGTAGAACTTCTCTCAGTAAGAAATACTGAGTCTTTTATAACGGCACCAACGGCAAATATCAGTGCTGCAGATTCACCCATAATACGTCCGATACCAAGTAATACACCTGTAAGAATCCCTGGTGTTGCATTCGGCAAGACGACATTGAATATCGTTTGTGTTTGATTTGCACCAAGTGCTAGAGACCCTTTTCTTAAATCATCTGGAATAATTTTAAGTGCCTCTTCTGTTGACTTAATAATTGTTGGTAATAATATGACTGACATCGTAAGTGCACCACTTAAAACAGATCCACCACCTGTTCCAATGGTTGCATTGAGTAAAGGAATAAATACAGCTGCACCGAGCAATCCATAAATAATGGATGGCACACCTGTGAGCATGTCTACTAAATTTCTAATTATCGATGAAAACCGTGTGCGTTTTGCAAACTCATTAAAATATATTGCTGTAGATACGCCAACTGGAACAGATAATATTAAGGTGAGGCCAATCATCCAAATCGTAGTAATGACGGACCCACGAATACCTCCACCAACAATTTGAACCGTTAAATCACTTATTGATGTTGCTTGTTCAAATTGATCTCTCATGACTTCAGCACCATCTGTTAAAAATGCAAAACTCGTAAAATTATTAAAAATCGCTTTTTCAATTGCTGTATTGAGTTTTATTTCAATTTCGATTGGATAGCCTTCTTCATCATTATTGTTTTTATCTAATGCAGTCAATAAAGGTGATTCTGGATGTAAATAAGCAATTTCTATGATTGGATGCCCCTCACGATCACGCGTATCAATGAGTCCAATTCCCCATGTTTCAGAATAGTAAATCTCTTCTGTTAATGTCTTATCTGGTATATATGTACCTGCGCCAGTATCTAAATAAACATTGGTGTTAATGGTTGCAGAGTCCCCTGTAATGGTATCCCAACTTACAAGAGAAAGTCCAGTTGTTGTCACATAGAAGATAATCATAGATAATATAATAACGCCTAAAAATCCAAGCGTATATACAGATGTTGATGCAATTTTATCATATCTGTTTTTTAATTTCATATTAGCTTTCATCAAGATTGCCTACTTTCTTCATGATGGCTTTTAATAAAACATTTGTTACAAGTATCACAACCATTAATACAAGACCAACAGAAAATCGAATATCATAATCAATACCTGATGTTTCTTTAATGCCTAATAACATACGTGATGTGAGTGTAGATGTTGTCTCTAATACATTGAATGTGACACCACTAAATGAATTTCCTGACACCATCGACACAGCTGTTGCTTCACCCAATGCACGACCAACACCTAAGATAATCCCTGCAAATATTCCACTTTTAGCACTCGTTAAAACAACTTTAAAATACGTTTGCATCGGCGTTGCAGAAAGTGCCAAAGATCCTTCAATAATATCTTGTTTGACAGAGCGAATCGATGTTTCTGCGACAGCTGTAATCGTTGGTAATGTCATCATAAATAAAACAAGTACCGTTGACATCAATGAAAGACCTGCTGCTGTTTGAACACCAAAAAGTCCTGCAAACCATGAAACAATATTAGTAATGACACCAAGACCAATAACACCATAAATTATCGATGGAATGGATGCTAATAACTCAACGACTGTTCTTAAGAAAGCTGCAATTCTTTTTGGTGCAACTTTCGCAATTAATAATGCTGTAAGGACTGCAACAGGGACAGTAATAAATGTCGACATAATGACTGCAATGATGGTATTAAGAATAGCAAATCCAATACCATAATCACTGGATGCACCAACAGGTCCTTGTAACCACTGATTATTTAGTAAAAAAGTTACTGGATTTACAGGTTCAAGATAAACGATACCTGTGACATTATTAAAGCCTTCATAAGATGTAAAAAATGGATTTAGTCCCCTTATTGCAATAATGATAATGACGATCACAACAAAAGATGCAGATAAAATACTCGTCGCTCTAAAAATATTTCTTGCAATGAGATCGCCTCTATTTTTCCTCTTTATATTTTTTGGTGTAATGTATGATTGTACAGATAACATAAATACCTCTTATTCTATGAGAAAACACCAATCAAAAGATTGGTGTTAGTTCTCACGATTATAAAACTAAATTATGAGAAGTCAGACCAAGATGTCACATCACCACCATATACACGTTTAAGTGCAGATGCTGTAATGTTATTAAATGGATTATTTAAATTCACGATTGCAACAATCGCATCAATCGCAACAACACCAGTTGTAGTTGCTGGTTCTGAAGTTTTAAATTCGCGTGATGCAAATCCAATCATAATTGAAAGTGCGTCATTCACTGCGTTGTTTGCACCATTTAAACCTTTATATGCATTCGATGATCCAGTATGATTATGTTCTGGTGTAAAATTACCAGCTTTAGGTGCGAAGTCAGCACTTAATGCTTTTGCAATTTTTTCAACGGAATCAGAACCACCAAATTTCAATGTTAATGCACTATTGTCTTCGTCAGTAATTGGGTGATTAACTTTAATTGTGTCCCAAGGTTGACCAGAAGTTACATCGACGATACCGCCCGCTGCTTTAATTGTTGCAAGACCTTCTGTTGATCCCATGTATGCAACGAAAGCTTCTGATAATGCTTTATATTCTTCTGCAAGATCGCCATATACTGAATAATCATCACGTAACATGTAATTAAAACGTCTTGCAAGTAAGTAGTCACCAGATAGTACATTTGCTTCTGTTGGCTCAACACCTTCGAAATTTAATCCTTTAAATAATGTTGTATCTAAAGTGGAAAGTGATACATAACCAATGGCATTTTCATCACTTTGAACTGCTGCAATGATTTCAGAGTTTCCTGCAATGACAAATCCATTTACTAATAAAGAGTCATCTCCTGCTGCATCTTTAAATCCAATTTTTTCCATAAATCCTGCACGTGTACCACTTGATGTATCTCTTGTATACACTTTGATGTCACCATCAAATGCTTGTCTGTCAACAAATGTTTTCCAAGTTGTGACATCCCCTGCATAAATTGCTTTTAAGTCTGATGCACTTAAATTATTTACTGGGTTATTTAAATTAACAACAGCGACAATCGCATCAATTGCTACAACACCTTTTGTTGTTGCTGGTTCTGAGTCTTTAAATTCGCGTGATGCAAATCCAACCATAATTGATAATGCATCATCCACAGCACTGTTTGACCCATTTAATCCTTTGTACGCATTAGAAGATCCTGTATGATTGTGTTCTGGTGTAAAATTACCAGCTTTAGGTGCAAAGTCTGCACTTAATGCTTTCGCTACTTTTTCAACGGAATCAGAACCACCAAATTTCACTGTTAATGCACTATTATCTTGAGCAGTAATTGGGTGAGCTGCTTTAATGGTATCCCAAGGTTGACCAGCTGAGACGTCGACAATACCACCAGCTGCTTTAATTGTTGCTAAACCTTCTGTAGATCCCATGTATGCAACAAATGCTCTTGAGAGTGCTTCATATTCATCTGCAAGATCACCATATACTGAATAATCATCACGCAACATGTAGTTAAAACGTCTTGCAAGTTTGTAATCATCAGATAACACATTTGCTTCAGTTGGCGCAACGGTATCAAAGTTTAGTCCCTTAAAAAGTGATGTATCTAAAGTAGAGAGAGAAACATATCCAATGGCATATTCATCATCTTGCACGGCTGCAATAATCTCTGAGTTACCAGCAATGACAAAATCATCCACTAATAAAGAGTCGTCTCCTGCTGCATCTTTAAATCCGATTTTTTCCATGAATCCTGCACGTGTACCACTTGATGTATCTCTTGTATAAACTGAGATAGATGATGTTTTATCAAAGCCATCTTCTGTACCTGGTGTCACAACACATGCACTAAGTGTCAATGTGAGTAATAAAACTAGTGTTAAAGCTATTTTTTTCATTATTTTCTCCATAATTTTTTTTGCTAACCGTGAATAATATACCGAAAGAAATGTAAAGAAACACGACATGATATGTAAAAAAAAAGTAAAGATTGATCTCTACTTATTTTATTTTACAAATACATCATTAAATTGTCTAGCAACTCTAACAAATGTCGTACATTTAGAAAGTTGTTTTAAAGATGGTGCTCCAACATATGTGCACGTGGAACGAATACCACCTAAAATGTCTTTTACAGTTTTATCTACTTTTCCTCTATATGGTACTCTTACAGTACGTCCCTCAGAAGACCGGTAATCAGCGACACCACCATGATGTTTTTCCATGGCAGTTGTCGAACTCATGCCATAAAACTCAACAAATTTCTTTTCTTCAAAAATCGATTCATTTGTTTCAGGATCAACTTGATGCGTATCGTGATATTCTTTAATGATTGTTCCGCCACCTTCATCATGTCCTGCAAACATACCACCTAACATCACAAAGTCTGCACCCGCTCCAAAGGCTTTGGCAACATCACCTGGACTTGTGCATCCACCATCACTAATAATATGTGCACCAAGTCCATGTAGATCGGAAGA
>CAXRJA010000048.1:0-8635 GCA_964230965.1 Acholeplasmataceae bacterium
AGGATTATTTCCTAATTCAACCGCAAACATTGGTTTTGGTATTGCACTAATCGTTGCAATATTGACCCATATTCTTGTTCATAAAACAACGCTTGGATTTGAACTGAGAGCCACTGGTTTTTCAAAAGATGCTGCTATGTATGCAGGTATGAATACGAAGAAAAATATTACCGTATCATTTGCGATTGCAGGTGGATTTGCAGGACTTGCAGGCTCTGTCGCGTATTTAGTGGCAGGTAAAACCATTTCAATTGCTTATACAATATTTGTAGAAGGTTTTGATGGTATTTCTGTAGCGTTGCTTGGTTTAGGTGAACCGATTGGTGCCTTATTTGCAGGTCTCTTTTTAAGTCATTTACGTCAAGGTGGATTCTATATGCAAATCTATGGATTTGTGCCACAAGTCGTTGATATCATCGTCTCAGTCATTATTTATGTATCCGCGATATCTGCTGTGATTCCTAAGTTATTAAAACTCTTTAAAAAGAAAAAAAGAGAGGTGCAATCATGACCTTAATTTATCAACTCATTCAAGAAACATATATTCCTGCAACCGTCTTACTTATGGTCGCATTAGGCGGTATGTTTGCTGAAAGAAGTGGTGTGACCAATATTGCATTAGAAGGCATCATGATATTAGGTGGATTTGTTGGTATTGGTACGTTAGCACTTATTGAAGGTTTCGGTATACCACCACAACTCTTACTAATCATTGTGATGCTCGTGAGTGCGTTATTTGGGGCACTTTATAGTATGTTACATGCGTATGCATCCATTCAATTAAAAGCCAACCAAATCATTAGTGCGACTGCGTTGAATTTATTTGCACCAGCGTTTGCCATTTATGTCGCAAGACTCATTCAAGGTGGCGGCTCACAAATATCTTTTGTGACACGTTTTAGAATTGCTGAAGTACCCTTGCTTTCGCAAATACCGGTTATTGGTGAGCTCTTTTTCACAAGAGTCTTTATTTCGTTTTATATTGTGATTCTATTGTTTTTTATCGCACGCTATATCCTAAATAAGACACAATTTGGGTTACGTATTAATGCGATGGGTGAAAATCCACAAGCAGCAGATGCACTCGGTGTCAATATATATAAATATCGATTTGTTGCCGTCATGATTTCAGGTGCACTTGCAGGCATGGGTGGTACGATATTTGTTATTTCTTCCTCAACAGAGTATGCAGCAACAGTAGCAGGATTTGGATTTTTAGCAATTGCCTTACTTATTTTTGGTAATTGGAAGCCAACCTATGTATTATTTGGTGCATTATTCTTTGGTTTCTTAAGAATCTTAGGCTCTTCATATTCTGTGATTCCTGTATTAAGAGATTTAGACTTAGATAGAGAATTTTATGTTATGTTACCCTATGTTTTTACATTGATCATATTAGCCTTTTTCTCTAAAAATTCTAGAGCACCAAAAGCGCTTGGTCAAGTTTATGATCAAGGTAAGCGTTAAGTATTGACATTTAAGTTAAAAATAAGTAAAATATAAAAGGTCGTTCCACATAGAAACGGTATACAAGCGTCAAAGACCACCGTCATAGTGTGACTTCAAATTCAATAAGGAGGCATTCGACATGTATGCAATCATAGAAACAGGCGGAAAACAAGTACGAGTAGAAGTTGGTCAAGAAATTTTTGTTGAAAAATTAGACGCTAACGATAACGACACTGTAACATTTGATAAAGTATTACAGTTATCTGGTAAAAAAACACTCATCGGTGTTCCGTATGTAGAGGGTGCAAAAGTTGTTGGAAGTGTTGTAAAACACGGACGTGGTAAAAAAATTATTGTGTTTAAATACAAAAAACGTAAAAATTACCGCCGTAAACAAGGGCATCGTCAAGCATATACAAAAGTATTAATTAATCAAATTTTAGGCGAATGATCACCATTTTAGTCAAACGTCAAAATCAATCACTGATTCTTGATATTCAAGGCCATGCTTTATTTGCTCCAAAAGGAGACGATATTGTATGTGCAGGTGTGTCAACAGCTAGTATTATGACCGCAAATTTATTTGGACAAGTAACCCCTACAACATCTCATTTATCAGATGGAAGATTAACAGTTACGGTTCATACATTCTTATCATCACATCAATATATTTTGGACGTGTTCAAAAAAGCAATGGATGATATTGAAGCGTCTTATCCTGGCTATGTTATATGGAAAGAAAGCGAGGAAGCTTAAATGTTAACTTTACAATTACAAATATTTGCATCAAAAAAAGGTGTGGGTTCATCACGTAACGGACGTGACTCACATTCAAAAAGATTGGGTATGAAATTGTCAGATGGACAATTTGCAACTGCAGGATCAATCTTATATCGTCAACGTGGTACAAAAGTTCACCCAGGTGAAAATGTAAGACGCGGAAGCGATGATACTTTATTTACAACCGTTTCAGGGACTGTAAAATACGAGCGTAAAGGAAGAAATCGTACACAAGTATCAGTGTACACAGTCTAATACATTATAAAAGGATATCCGTGAGATCATCCTTTTTTTTCTAATCGAGGAAATCATGTTTGTAGATGAAATAAAAGTCGAAGTAACAGGTGGTAAAGGTGGTAATGGCATGTGTGCTTACCGCCGAGAAAAATTTGTAGAATTTGGTGGACCATGGGGTGGTTCAGGTGGCAAAGGTGGCGATGTCATCTTTTTAGGTGATAGTGGCATGACAACACTATACCCATTTCGTTATATGCGTCATATTAAAGCACCAAATGGAGTAGACGGACAATCTAAGGGTATGACCGGAGCACAAGGCGATCCTAAAATCATTAAAGTGCCACTTGGTACGATCGTCAAAAAAGAAGATGGTCAAATCATTGGTTATATCACAGAACATAACCAAAAACTTGTCATTGCGAAAGGTGGTAAGGGTGGTAGA
Source organism: Acholeplasmataceae bacterium (assembly GCA_964230965.1). Lineage (GTDB taxonomy): Bacteria > Bacillota_I > Bacilli_A > Acholeplasmatales > Acholeplasmataceae > UBA8290. The sequence continues at coordinate 2,909 of CAXRJA010000048.1, forward strand.
GGCAATATGGCACTTGCAACAGGAAACAATCCAACCCCAAATTACGCTGAAAAAGGAGATATTGGGGAACACTTGATGATTCATTTAGAACTACAAGTACTTGCAGATATTGGTTTTATTGGATTTCCTAGTGTCGGCAAATCATCCATAGTATCTGTGATATCTAATGCAAAAACAAAAATAGCAGATTATCCTTTTACAACAACATCCCCTATTTTAGGCATGGTCCAATATGATGACGTGAGTTTTGCTGTTGCAGATTTACCTGGTCTCATTGAAGAAGCACACTTAGGTGTTGGATTGGGCATTCAATTTTTAAAGCATTTATCACGATGCCGTGTCTTTGTGCATGTTTTAGATGCAACAAGAGAATCTTATAAATATGATTACGAAGCAATATTAAAAGAACTTCGTTCATATGATGCTACACTTATTGATCGAAAAGAGATTCTAGTGATCAATAAAGCAGAATTATTAGATGAAGACGATCGCAATGAAGTCAAAGCCATATTTGGAGATGATGTTTTATTTATCTCTACATTCACAAAAGAAAACATTCAAACACTCATACAAATATTAGCAAATCAAGTACAAACATTACCACCGATCACATCATTTGTTGAAGCGTATATCACCTATACCTTAGAAGATGAAGAAAAACCAATCGAAGTTTCGATTATTGGTGATCAAGTCTTTGAAGTCACTGGTGATCAAGTGATGAAATTGTATCAACGTTCTGACTTATCTCAAGAAGAGAGCGCAAAACGATTTGCAAGACAACTCAAAGCACTTGGAGTTGATGACTTACTACGCAAAAAAGGCGCCAAGAATGGCGCTACGGTTTATATTGATACCTTAACATTTGAATTTAAAGATTAACTGAAATCCAATGTTTTAATTTTAAATTGATACGATTTTTTTAACCAAAACTCAATCGATTGATGTTTTTTATTTAATACAGAGTGTTCACGCTTATCATGTTGATCCATATGGATCTTATGAAGGCGTTTTTCTTTTTTCTGAGCTGCAATTAATCGACTTGTTTTTTGTTTTGAAGCAAGAACACGCCTTTTATGATTTTGACGTAATTTGTTTTCGTGAAGCGTTTTATCAATCATATTTTCTTTAAAATTTTCTCTAAGTTTTGTAACAGATGCTAAATATTTCACGAGTCTTTGTTCAATAAGCTGAATCGAGTGATTGATTTTGTCATCAAAAGTTTGGTGTTGTTTCTTGAAATTTTGTTCAAATTGATCGATGTATTTTTGTTGTTTTGATAGTAATGTTTGTTCTTGTATGAGTATTTTTTGGGATTCTTGATCAATGGTCGCTTTCTGATTGACATCGAGTGTATCTAGCGTAAGCGTTTTTTTATCACTAAACTGTTGGAGCTGTGTTTCAAGTTTCACAATCGTTGTATGGCGTTTGTCTTTTAATTCCTGAAATGATCGATGATTTATACTAAGTTGTTGTTGACTATCGTTTTTCTTAGCTAGAAGCGATTCTCTAAAGGTACGACTCAAAACACTTTGATTATCATCATAGGCATGTAGCAAATGCGATTGTTTCATTTCAAGATCGTGAATGAGTGATTCTAATTGTTGTGTTTTTGTCTGCTCTTCTTGTTGGATGACACCATTGACGTTCACTCTGTATTCTATGAGATCTTGATATATACGAGGCAGTAGATGTTGTTGATTCAGAACAAACTTATGGTATTGTTTTTTAATCGACTTTGTCATATTAAAAATCACTTGTTGAGTGTAATACATGGTTTGTGATAATTTCTGAAGATGTTGCATCGTAAACGATTGATAATCTGTAAATATGGATGCACTTTTTTCAAGTTTATTCATAATGTTGGCATGATATACAAATTTTTTCTTCACAAATTGTTGAAATTTATGTTCAAAACTTAAAATATGTTTTTCAGTATTTGTAGAACGTGATGCAATCAACTGATCAATATGATGGATATCTCGTGTCACTTTTGCATAGCGTTTTTCAATGCGTTTTAATTCTTGCTCATCTTGTGAAGCGTTGCTTTGTTTCATGAGGACTTCATATTCATAGCGTTTCTTCGTTAAATTGTTTTTATCTTGTGTAAGTTTTTGAATATCACGGTCTTGCATGCGATATGCATCTTTTTTATGCATATTTATAACAACATGTTTCGCATTTTTAAAATGATCTTGATACATGTCTTCATAAGTTTTGAGTAATGATTCTATAAACCGTGTCTGTTTTTCAGTTAAAGCTTCTAAATATGTTTTTATTAATTCAATCATTTGACGCATTGTTTCAGGATGTTCATGATACTGGAATGTATATTCGAGTAGCTGTATTCCTTTCACAAATGTTTCACCATCTGTTAAACGTCTGAACATGATATGTTGTATCCATTTGTAAAATACAGATACGTGGGAATCTAAAACATTTTCTAAACGATTAAAATCCATTTGGAAACGTCTTAAAACAACACGTTGTTGATATTCATTCAAAACGAGATCTTTTTTTGATAACTTGTAATCAAAAGAAGTTTTCAATGTTTCTTTTTGATATTCATACTCTGATTCATGTTGATACATATCTTTTTGATATTGAATGAGAAGTGCATCTAACTGATGTTTATATGATGCTGTTTGCTCTTCAAAAGTTTCTTGTTTTAATTCAAAGCGAAGTTGGCATTCTTCCAAATCTAAATCACGTGTTCTAGAAGCCTTATCTAATGCTTGAGATTGCTTTAATTGAATGTTTGCAATCGCTTTATTAAGTTGAAATTGCAAAAACTCAATATCATGTTGAAGATGTAAAATCTCATTGTCATGTGCAGATTTTTTGTCAAGTAATGCTTTATCAAGATGTGTAATATCAATGCTCGCAACAAGAACAAGTTGTCCTAAATCACGTTCTTGGGTTTGTTTAGCAAGTGTCATTTGTGTTTCGTACTGATAGAGATCTTTACTATGTGCAGCTTCAACCATTGTTTTATAAAAGTCTTTGTCTTCAATGCGACGTTGTTTTTGATCTTTGAGTTTATCTTGATCATGTTTCAACATCATATCCATGAGTTTGATGTCATATTGTGTGACAAAAATTTCTTTTTTAATGAGAAATTCAATATCAGCAATGAGTGTTTGATGGTTTTTCTCTAATTCAAAAAGAAGAAGTTGACCTTCTGATTTTTTTTGTTTGATGTCATTTCTCGTACGTAAAATAAATTGATTTAAGTCATTATCAAGTTGTGTGAGTTGACGATTTTTTTGATGTGTTTCATGTTTTGAAGACAGTGATTTTGTTTGAAAATCTCTGACAATTTTACGTTTTTTATCTTTGGTGAGTTCACGATAATTTGATAATTTAGAATTTAATATCGACACACTTTCAGCAGATTGTGCAATTGTCTTTTTTCTTTTCTCTTGAAAGTTTTTTGTTTCTAATTGCTTTTTTTCATTTAAATGTTGAATTTCAACGTCACGCTTTTGAATGCGTTCAAGTTTTTGTTTTTCAACTTGGTTTTTAAGTAGTGAAGCGCGATTATCCAAAGGTGTTATTAGCGACGAGTATTTTTTATCTAAAGATGCTAATGCTTTAGTTTTTTTCTGTTTTAACACATTGATTTGATTGTTTAGTGATTTATTTAAAACATTATAGTGAGACTTTATTACAATATAATCGTTATCATGTGATTTTGATTCTTTATCTCTATGATCAATTAATTGTTGATACGCTTTTTCATGTAATTGAATACGGGTATGAATATCCTCTTGAATGGATTGAATTTTTTCATTATATTCTTTTTTTGTTTCAACAATGTCTTGATCTGTTGTTGTCTCAATGTCTTTAACGAGATTTTCATACCTCTTTTTGATGTGTTGAATTTGTTTAGATATAATGTTATCTTCTTTATTCTTTTCATTTTCATATGACTTAATGTCTTTAAGAAGTTGTTGTTTACCTTCTTGATATTTTTTTTCAATCGACTTTTTTTGATCTATATAGTCTTTATCTAATTGTTTTAAGTCATGGATATAGGAATCACGTAATTGTTCTTTTTCGAATTGGATTTTCTCATCATTTTCAAGATTCGATTGTTCCAAATGCTGTGTGTCATAAATATATTTATCATTGATTTCTTTTAAAGCATCATAAAAAGGCTGAAATACAGTGTTTTTGTCAAAAGTATCACCTAATTGATGATCAGCACGTGCAAAAAAATCTTGAAATTCTTTCAAGATATTATCTGATGTTTTTAACCTGTTGAATTCATCTAAAATGATTTGTTTTTGCATCTTAACATTCATAAATTACCTATCTTTTATTATAACACAATAATTTTTATTCTCGTCCATTTCATGTTATAATTAAAGCCAAGGAGATGACTTATGTACGCGACCATTCAAGGATTTGTTACATGGATCGAACCCAGTTATATCGTATTGGAAAATCAGGGGATTGGCTATTTGATTCTTACGCCTAATCCATATAGTTTTTCTTTAAACACTGAATCCAAAGTATTTGTACATCATTATGTTAAAGAAGATATTGATGCACTATATGGATTCCAATCACTTGAAGCTAAAAAGATGTTTATAAAACTTATTAATGTTTCAGGTATCGGACCAAAATCTGCATTAAGTATTTTAGCAAACGATCGTTTAGATGAACTCGTCCGTGCAATTGAAATGGCTGACATTGCCTATTTAAAAAGGTTCCCAGGCATTGGACCTAAGTCTGCACAACAAATCATTTTAGATTTACAAGGAAAAATCCAATTATCTCCAACAGAAAATCATCCTAAACTCACTGATGTTGAAGAAGCACTCGTTGCTTTAGGATATAAAAAGGCAGATATTAAAAAAACAATTGCAACGCTTGATGGAAACTTAACGATTGAAGATATGATAAAAGAAGCACTGAAAAAAATGACGAGGTCACATGAATAAAGATCATTTAATGACATCCATGGCAATTAAAGAAGATGAAGAACAATCTCTACGACCAGAAAAACTAAATCAATACATTGGTCAAGATGATATCAAAGATATGTTATCTATCTATATTCAAGCTGCAAAAAAACGCAACGAACCATTAGATCACATGCTATTATATGGTCCACCTGGTTTAGGGAAAACCACATTAGCTCAAGTGACTGCTAACGAGTTAGACGTTAAAATTAAAGTTACGAGTGGTCCTTCCATTGAAAAAAGTGGTGATCTTGCTGCTTTGCTGTCTTCTCTTGAACCAGGGGATGTATTATTTATTGACGAAATTCATCGTCTTCCAAGATTTGTTGAAGAAGTTTTATATGCAGCAATGGAAGATTTTGTATTAGATATTGTCATCGGAAGAGACGGAGAGTCAAGGTCCATTCGCATCGATTTACCACCATTTACTTTAATTGGTGCAACAACGAGATTTGGTGATTTATCTGCACCACTAAGAGATCGTTTCGGTGTCGTTTTTAGATTAAATTATTATACTAATAAAGACTTACAAACCATCTGTAAACGTACATCGGCAGTTTATGGTAATCCAATTGATGAAGATGCCGTGATGTCACTTGCAAGACGTTCAAGAGGAACACCACGTATTGTCAATCGATTATTTAGACGAGTTAGAGATTTTGCTGATATTATGAATGATGGTCATATTACCGAAACCATTACCAATGATGCTTTATTTAAACTTGGTATTGATGATCATGGTCTTGATCGAACAGACTAC
>CAXRJA010000049.1:0-17711 GCA_964230965.1 Acholeplasmataceae bacterium
TAGCAGTATCATCTGAAACTGAATTCCCAGAGGAAGCGTTCAAACTTGCGAAGTGGATGAGTTTTGGTAAAGCTGGTTATAGTGCAAGATTAGATATCCTTGAAGCTAATAATGCATTAGCTGAGGCAAATGGAGAATACCCTACTTACTTAGATCGTTTCCCTATAGCTGATTATCCCGATGTTTGGGATAGAGTAGGTGGCTTTGTATCAGATATTGAAGGTATTGACTATATTTTAGATAATATCGAAAATGCAAAACCAGATCTAGATAAATGGTTACCAGGTTACAAAGATTTCTGGTCATGGGTATTTGATCCAGAGAATCCTTATAACTTTGATGCACTTGTTGTTGCTGGTGCTTCATCAGTTCCAACTTGGGCAACTGAGTGGGAAAGAAAAATCAATGAAATTGTTCAGACTGCATTAGAAACTTTAGGACAACCGCCTGTTGAAGAATAATTTATAATATTGTTAATCAAGAGGGAGATGTAATCATTCTCCCTCTTGGTTCACTTTTTAGAGGTGAGATATTTGAAAGCAAATATAAAATCATTCATTCAATTTTTATCTGTGAAAAAAATCGTTGGATCTTCAATTGTATTGTTGCTGGTCCTTTTTGTTGTTTTATCTTTTTTTCAAAGACAAAAATTAGATGATATTGTGGATACATCGACACTCATTTCAAGTGATGTATCATTTACATCATCTCAATATAATTTACCTCTTTACCGTAATTGGATTGATGAGAAATCTAATGAAGTAATAATTTCTGATGAAATTGAGCTTGATCAAAATCAATATTCAGGGCAAGTTATTTTTGATACGTTTGAAAATGTAAAAGAAGTCTTAGAAAATGATGATTTTGATCAAAGCTATTTAATTGATTACGAGCAAGATTTAGAAGTTAGATTCAGTAATATACAAGAATCAGGCTTATATTATTTAGATATAACCTATTTGCTTTTTGATAATAATGTAGATGCGGTACAGTATCAATTAAAGGTGAATGGTGTATCACCATTTTTTGAAACTCAGACACTTATTTTACCCTCTTCATGGGTATTTGAACAAGAAACCTTTACATTAGATAGATATAATAACGATATTCAACCACGTTCAATTAAAGAAGTTGAATGGCAACATACAATAATAAGGGACTTTAAAGGTATGTATCAACATCCTTATCTCATCCACTTAAGTAAAGATGATGTATTATCGTTATCGTATGTGAATAGTCGTTTCTTAGTCGCGTCGATTTCTGTCGTACCTTATGATGCCCCAGATTCATATGATGCTTTCATGAATATGCATGCATCGACACCTATTATTGACGATGTGATGGTTCAAGTCTCTGCAAGAGAGATGGCATTAAGAAATGATCCATCGATTCGTTTAAGGGTGGAACAAGATCCTTCAAATTTATATTATGATACACAACAGTTAAGGTTAAATACGATTTTTGGTGATTCCTGGGAATCTGGTGGTCAACAAATTTCTTATCATATTGAAGTCGAACAAGCTGGTTTATATCAATTATCTTTTAAATATCGCCAATATTTATTAAAAGACTTACCGGTATTTAGAAACATATACATAAATGGCGCGCTTCAGTATGAAGAAATGCTCAGTGTCGCATTTCCTCATTCAATGTCATTCATTAATCGTACATTGAAAAAAGATGATGAAACACCTTATTATGTTTATTTAAATGCTGGTGTAAATTCCATTACATTAGAAGCGACCAGTGAACCTTACGCACAATCCATAGAAAACTTAAAGTACATCATGAACGAAATCCAAGAACTTTCATTGTCAATTAAACGCTACACGAGTGGTGCAACGGATCGTTATCGTGATTGGGACGTAGAACTCTACTTTCCAAATGCTGTATCGGATATTAGAAGTTGGGTCGTGATTTTAGAATCCATGTATGATGAACTTTTAAGTGTAGGTTCAGATAGTAATCCATCTGAAATTGCCAATATAAAAGTTTCTATTAATCGGTTAAATGATATCGCGGATGATATCAATAGTTTGCCATCTAGAATGGTTCAATTTTCAGATGGAGATTCTTCAGTCAATCAAATGTTAGGTCAAATTGCATCACAATTGATGCGATCAAATTTAGAACTTGAACGTACGATGATTCATGGTGATGTGTCTTTGCCACGACCTTATACGACTATTTTTACATCAATTTTTGAAGGTACAAAACGACTTATTTTATCGTTTATTAATAATCCCTATTCAGTTAATAATTCTGATGAAGATTTGAATGTATGGGTAAATTACCCAAGGCAATATATTGAAATTATGCAAATTATGATTGATCAGTCATATTTTGGCAATAGAAAAGTAACACTTTCACAAATGCCTGATCAAAATAAATTAATTTTAGCCAATACATCAGGTAAAGCACCTGATGTTGCCATTGGTGTAGATCATTGGATACCTTACGAATTCTCTATTCGAGGGGCTTCTGTTGATTTGAGACAGTTTGATGGCTATGAAGAAGTTGTATCAAGATTTTCTAAAGGTGCGATGATTCCATATGCATTTGAAGATGGTATGTATGGATTACCGTCAACACAAAATTTCTGGGTCACATTTTATCGAAATGATATTTTAACGAGTATTGGTGCAGAAGACATTCCAGATACATGGAATGATGTGATTGATGTTCTACCGTTGCTGCAAAGTTATGGTCTTAATTATTTTGTACCACTTGCACAGTTCTCAGGGTTAAAACCATTTGTTGCAACCATACCTTATGTATATCAGTTCGGTGGTAATTTATATACAGAAACTGGGATGCAAACAGGGATTAATTCTACTGAAACACTTGAAGGTATGGAACTCATGAGTGAGTTATTTACCTTATATAATGTCCCTAAATTTGTAGGAAATTTCTTTAATAGTTTTAGATACGGTACTTTACCAATCGGTATTGGTGATTTAGCAACGTATATTCTTCTCAATAGTGCTGCAGATGAGTTGGATGGTTTATGGTCGATGGCACCACATCCTGGTGTGTTAGACCCTGAAACAAATACGATCAATCGTTATGCATCTGTAGGTGCACAATCAAATATGATTTTATCTCAGTCTAAGTATCAAGATGAAGCTTGGGACTTTTTAGACTGGTGGTCATCCACAGAAGTCCAAGCAGAATTTGCATTGACGTTGTTATCAACTTATGGAAAACAATATTTTTGGAACACTGCAAACTTAGATGCATTTGATCTAATTCCAATGCCTAGACAGCATAAAGAAGTGATTCAGGCACAATGGGAATACGCAATCGAAGCACCTCGTATACCTGGTAGTTACATGGTAGAAAGAGAAATGAGTAATGCTTGGACAAATATTGTATTTAATGATGTCAATCCGAGACAAGCACTAGATGAAGCTGTGCGTGTTGCTAATAGAGAAATATTATATAAAATGGCAGAATTTGGATATGTCGTTAATGGTGAACCTATCAAAGACTATGTTGTACCAACGATGGATAATATTGATCAATGGTTAAAGGAGCATCAATATGATTAAGCGCATGAACAGACCTGCGTGGTTTATTGTTCCTTACTGGAGTTTATTTTTAATTTTTATTATTTTGCCTGTCATTGCTGCAATATTTTTAAGTTTCACGTATTTTAATGCGATTGAAACACCACGATTTGTTGGGATTAACAATTACATCGAATTAATTACAACAGATACCGTATTCATGCAATATGTATTATCAAATACATTAAGATTTGCACTGATTGTAGGTCCTTTTGGATATATCATGGCATTTTTACTCGCATGGATGCTCGCACAAATATCAGCGATTCCAAGAACGATTTTAGCGATCATTTTATATTCTCCTTCATTAACACTAGGTGTTGCGATGGCAGCAATGTGGCGCATTATATTTTCAGGTGATGCAAATGGATACTTAAATGCGATATTGTTATCTAATAATTTAATTTTAGAACCACTACAATTTTTGCAGTCCCCTGAATACTTAATGACTATCATGATTGTTGTCTCATTGTGGAGTTCCATGGGTGTTGGCTTTTTAGCGATGCTTGCAGGCGTCTTAAATATTGATCAAACTCTTTATGAAGCAGCTTATGTTGATGGTATTAAAAATAGAACGCAAGAAATTTTATACATTACGTTACCGTCAATGAAACCACAGCTATTATTTGGTGCCGTGATGGCAGTTGTGTCAACGTTCCAAGCAGGTATGATTGGTGTTCAACTTGCAGGATCAAACCCGACACCTCAATATGCTGGACAACTTATTGTCAATCATATTGAAGACTTTGGTTTCATACGTTATATGATGGGATATGCAGCAGCAGTATCTGTTGTGTTACTGATCATTGTCTATGTCATATCAAAAGTAACTTTCAAAGCACTTGGAGATAAATCATGAAAAAAAGATATTCTAAATTTCAAGGGATGAAAATTAATCCAAGTCGATTTCATCCAAGTCAACTACCATTTTATTCATTTTTAGTGCCATTTTCACTATTAATGTTACTTCCAATTATCTTTATTTTTAATCATGCATTTAAACCAATTGGTGAGTTATTTGCATTCCCACCAAGGTTTTTTGTAAGACAACCAACCTTCGATAATTTTGTTGAACTTGCACGTATTACATCATCATCTGGTGTCCCTTTTTCTAGATATATCGTCAATAGTTTAATTGTGACGATTATTGGTGTTTCATTTGCCATTCTTATTACGAGTTTATCTGCTTACGGATTATCTAAACTCAAATTTAAAGGTAAAAAACTTCTTTTTGAAATCAATACCTTAGCACTTATGTTTGTTCCAATTGCAGTACAAATTCCTAGATATTTGATTATTGCAAGAGCAGGATTAATCGATACGTATTTAGGACATATTTTACCTGTCGTGATACTTCCAGTTGCAATGTTTTTATTAAAACAATTTATCGACCAAACACCGAACGAGCTCATTGAATCCGCAAAAATTGACGGTGCATCAGAAATGGAAATCTTTTTCAAAATTATCTTCCCAATTATTTTACCTGCGATTGCTACCGTAGGGATTTTATCATTCCAAGTATTATGGAATGACACATCCACATCGATTTTATATATCGATGATGAATCTAAACGTACACTTGCATTTTTTATGATGAGTTTAACATCCTTACAAGGAAATACTGTGGCAGGACAAGGGATGGCGGCTGCAGCGTCACTTATTATGTTTATTCCTAATCTCGTATTATTTATTTTCTTACAAAGTCGTGTGATGAATACCATGGCTCACTCAGGTATCAAATAATGAAAAAGCTACTTATTATTTTATTCATTGTGATGGTATTACCATTGTTTACTGTAAAGGCGAATGGTGTGCCATACATTACATTTACTTATTCATCAACGAATGGGCGTTTTGTCTATACACAAGATGCATATATTCCATTATCTAGAACAGAAACATTTGGCTCATATACACTTGATAATCCTCAAGATATCACCTTTGATGATAATGACATCATGTATATTGCAGATCGTGATTTAGGTGTTGTGATTGTACATGATGAAGAAAATCAACACACACAAGTCATTGGTGAAGGTATTTTAGAAGGACCAACGGGTGTTCATGTTGGTTTCGATGGTAACATCTATGTTGCCGATTTTATTACGAAAAAAGCGTATCAATTTTCAAAAAATAACCAAGATCAATATGATTTAGTAACAACATATGAGAAACCTTTGAATTCACCATTTTTTACTGATGATGATCCATTTGATCCTACAAAAGTCACAACAGATAACGCAAATAATGTGTATGTTTTACTTGCAGGAAATGTCAATGGTCTTGCTCAATATAAAAATGATGGCACATTTTTTGGTTATTTTGGTGGGAACAGTATACCAGCATCTTGGCAAAACACGGTTACATTTTTATTTTTTGATGAAGCAACGAGACGTAATTTATTTCAAATCATTCCGGATCCAGTGTATAACTTAGCTACGGATCAAGACGGACTTATATTAACCACTACGAAGGGTCTCGATGGCTACCTAAAACTAAATATTGCAAATTTTGTATTAAATCAATCCGTTTGGGGTTTTGATAATAACGAAGATATACACGTAGGCCCTTATGAGACGATTTTCGCAGTCACGAGTGAAGGTTATATTGTTGAATATGGCCCTGATGGGAGTGTATTATTTATTTTTAGTGGTACCGATACCTCTGGTATTCAAGGGTTATTTCAAAATCCTACTGGGATTGCTGTTAATTCTAAGAGTCAAATATATGTTGTCGATGATCAAACGTCCTCACTGCAAATATTTGTGCCAACGTCTTTTGCCAATCTTGTACATAATGCGATTGCATTATATCAAGATGGACGCTATGTAGAAGCATTAGAACCTTGGCAAAAAGTATTAGAGAAAAATGCATTATTTGATCTTGCAAATAGAGGTCTTGGAGATGCGTATTTTGCACAAATGAATTACGAAGAAGCATTATATTATTATGAAATTGCTAGAAATAGACAAGGATATAGTGATGCATTTTGGGAAGTCAGAAATGATGTCTTATTAAATTCTGGAACCTTTATTGTCATTGCCTTATTTGGATTACTTATATTATCTATTGGTGGCAAATATTTAAAACTTATGGATATTTTACTTAAACCTTTTCATATGCTTAATGACAAAACTAAAGATATAAAACTTATTAAAGAATTGAAGTTTGGCTTTTATTTAATGACACATCCAGTGGATGGATTCTACGGAATTAAACGTGAAAACAAAGCAAGTTATTTATCAGCAACCATGTATTTATTCATCTTTTTCTTTATGTATTTGATTTTTATCTTTGAAACAAATTTCTTATTTAATCCACTCATACGTTCACAAATTGAAATTTTTGAACAGGTGATATCGATTTTCTTACCGTTCTTGTTATTTGTGTTAGCAAATTACTTAGTATGTTCTATTCGAGATGGAGAAGGATCGTTTAAAGATGTATATATCGCAACATCTTATAGTTTATTACCAGCAATCATTGGACTACCTTTAATTATGCTACTGTCACAAGCACTCACATTAAATGAAGCATTCTTGTTTGATTTCGGTATGATTATCATTTACGTACTCACTGGTTTTTATTTAGTGATGACTGTGAAAGAAATTCATTACTATGAAATGAAAGCAACCGTAGGCAATATCTTAATTACACTCTTTACTGCAATTATGATTTTAGTTGTTGTCTTTATTGTCTATTTATTGCTCGGTGAAGTGGTTCAATTATTCTTAGACATCATTCGGGAGGTAACAGTTCGTGGTTAATTTATTAAAAATTTTAACAATTGTTTCTTTAGCCTCAATGATGAGTGTGTTTCATGTTGTTGAAAATCAAGATGTAGCAACATATGAATATGATGACATGATGATGGATGATAATATGTTATCGAGTAATCGATTTACGCAACAAGATACATATGATGACGCACAAATCGATGATTTTACACAACTGTATCAAATTGAATACACAGAAGAAGCACGAGATACATTAGGATATCGTTATTCTATTGAAAATGACAGATATATTTTATATTTTGAACCAATGAGTTTTTCAGTCTTGCTTTATGATAAAGTCAATGATTATATGATGAGCTCCCGTGCTGAATTTCAAGGTATTTCTGGAGAAAGAGAAAACAATACTGCGACACGTAATTTACTCAATAGTGGTTTATGGTTGTCTTATGTCAGAAAAGCAAATGTTTCTAGAGCAACAGAAACAACGGTGTCTTTGTATGAACTTGCAGATGTTGATTATATCAATAATGGTTCAGTGAATGAAACACAAACACAACTTTCGACCTTTCAAATTGTTGATGGAAGTTATGATGAAGATGAAGTGAGTGTATCCGTTTTAGAGACCAATCAAACGCTGATTGCAACAGTCAATGCATATGCCATAGATGTGTCCTTAAATATTCATCTGTCATTAAATGATAGAGGACTTGAAGTCTATATCCCCTCTGAAGATATTGTTGAATCAGGTGATATTTATGGATTAACATCGATTAGTGTATTTCCATATTTTGGATCTGTAAGAGAAAATTTAGCACCTGGATATATGTTGATTCCTGATCAAGTTGGAAGTCTTATTCGATTTGAACAACCAATTGAATCAACAATTAGAGCATTATTCTATGGTGGAGATCAAGGAATTAATGACAATTCACGTGCATATTTATCCTTACCTGTTGTTGGGATGATACATCATGTGAATCATCAAGGATTTTATGTGAGCGTAGATGAGGGGGCTGAACTCTCTGAATTAGAAGCTGTTTTTTGGTCATCTAGAACACGCTATTACAGAACACAACTCAATTTTACGGTACGTCCAATTTATAAAGCGATTATTAATGCTGCTGGAGATGGCCGTGATCAAATACCAGAAACATTGACAAACAAAGATTATAAAGCAACTTATGTGATGCTGGGTGATAATGCGAATTATGTAGGCATTGCAAATGACTATCAAGCATACTTAGCTGATCGTCAGCAATTAATCAAACAAACAGTCGATCAAATGCCATTTTTACTTCAAGTACTTATGGGGGATCAAACGCCATCTTTTTTAGGAACGACATATTTAGAAATGACATCCTCTCGTGAGGCAGAAGCGATCATTCAAACGTTACTTGAACAAGGAGTACAACCAAGTGTTATTAGTTTGTATGGCTGGTCTAGAGATGGTGCCATCAGTCAAACACCTTATCGTATGCGTGATGTTTACCAATTAGATGATTTAGAAAACTATATGACGTCATTAAATATCGATGTTTTACGTCATCAAGATTATGTGATTAGTAGTGAATTATCTGAGCGCGTTGGGTTTAATAGAGATGTTGCATTAAATTATTCACGTTTAAAAATGACGCAAATAGAGCGTTCATTAAACAATCAATCGATTGATCAATATTTCTTGTATCCTGAAAGTAGTCAATCATTTTCATCTAGTGATGATTTATCCAGTGCATACTTAACGAGTATTGGTCGATTATTGTATTCCTATTACGATCGTGGATTTTATGATCGTATCGATACCAGAAATATTTACACATCCATTTTAGAATCTTATGAAACGTTGATGTTGAATCAACCAAGTTTATATGCACTCAAATATACAGATTATTATACACATATGCCAATCATGCATTCTCAATATTACTTTTATACTGATAATGTACCATTTGTACCAATCGTATTAAGCGGCATGTTGCCTGTATTTAGTGGCGAGCTCAATTTTAATGCTATTGGAGAAGTGTACCGATTAATGATGTTAGATTTTGGAATGTATCCGAATTATATTGTCACTAAAGAGCCAACACAAACGATGCGTTTTACGCGTTCAAATATCTTTTTTACGACTCATTTTGATGTTTTTGAAGATGAAATCAATCAAACATTCAATCAATTTAAATTGATTTATGATCAGATTGGTTTTGAGCAAATCGTTTCACGTGATGTCTTAGAATTAGGCATTGTATTGGTAACATATGCCAATAATAAAAAGCTTCTTGTTAATTATACGAATGACAGTTTTACATACATGAATCAAGAAGTTGAAGGATTATCTGCAGAGGTGATCATATGAAACCATTCATTCAGAAAATAGGTGCAAGTTTAAAATCCATAGGACATAAAATTGCGAGATTTTATGATGCAAAAATAGATCCATTTATCTCAAAAATTGGATATGCACTTACGCATAACCCATTGATTCGCATGGATGATTTAACACTTAGATTATTTGGAATAAAGATTAAAGTTACTAGAAAACGTAGAGATGCCTTTTACGGGTATATGTTTATTTCATTATGGCTGATCGGACTACTTATTTTTACTCTGTATCCAATGATATACGCACTATATTTAAGTTTTTTTGAGGCATATTATAATTTACAAACAGGGATTACAACAACATTTGTTGGATTTGAGAATTACTTTAATATTTTTAGAAGTCAAACGCTCGTACCACTTTTTGCAAATTACGTTATACGTATGCTTGTATCGGTACCACTCATTATTGTGTTTTCCATTATTATTGCAGTGTTGATTAACGTTCCAATGAAAGGGAAAAGCATTTTTAGAACTATTTTCTTTTTACCCGTCATTATTGCGACAGGACCGGTGATTGGTGAACTCACAGCACAAAACGCAACGACATTACCTGCGTTAGAAGAAAGCAATGTATTAAATTTTATTTCTGATAATTTAGGTAGTTTTATCGCGGATCCAATGGTTTTATTATTGAATTCTTTATTGCTTGTTTTATGGTACGCAGGGATTCCTATTTTGATCTTTTTAGCAGGTCTTCAAAAAATAGATAAGAGCGTTTATGAAGCAGCAGATATTGATGGCGCGTCTCCTTGGGATCGTTTTTGGAAAATTACATTACCTGGTATTTCAAGTTTAATCAGTGTTGCAGTTATTTATATCGTTGTCACCATGAGTTTATTCGTTGAATCCGGTGGGATATTAGAGCTCACGCGTTCGCACATGCTTGTAGGTGCACCAGACTCACAATTTTGGTTTGGGTATGGATATGCAGCTGCCATTGCATGGATGTATTTTATATTCATGGTCATCATTATGACAATTTTTATTCTCTTACTTCGTGGAAGAAAGGGGAACCGATAATATGTCATTAAGAAGACGTTTACTGGGCATGCAATTTACAGATGGACTCATATATAAAGGTATTGTAGTATTATTGCTTATTAGTTTTTCATACATTTATTTGTATCCAATGCTATTTATGTTAACCAATAGTTTTATGAATGTAGAAGATTTAATTAATCCAGGGGTAAAATGGATACCAACTGTTGTTGAAATTGAAAATTACAGACGTGCGATTGAAGTACTTGAATTACCTTCTGCGATTTTCAGTTCTACAAGTTATGTATTGCGTGTCTCCTTATCCGCAACGATTTCATCTGCATTAATTGGATATGGGTTTGCAACCTTTAATTTTCCATTGAAAAAATTATTATTTGCATTGATGCTTGCGACCTTTATATTGCCAAGTCAAGTAACCATGGTAGCCAATATGCTTATTTTTAGAAATTTAGGTATTATGAGTACTCAGCAATCCATGATTTTGCCAGCAATTTTTGGACAAGGATATAATGCTGCGATTTACATTCTCATTTTTTATCAGTTTTTTAAAACCATTCCAAACGTGTTGAGAGAATCTGCTGAAATCGATGGTGCAACACCTTTTAAAGTGTTTTACAAAATCGCTTTACCACTTGCGATTCCTTCACTACTTATTGTCTTTCTATTTAGTTTTGTTTGGTACTGGAATGAAACGTTTATGACTGGTTTATACGTTGGAAATCCAGTTACATTACCTTTAAAATTACAATCATTTAGAGCAAGCTATGAAACATTATTTCCACCAGGTTCATTTGGATCTGAATTAAATGAAGCAATTATGCTTGCTGGTAATATGATGACGATATTACCTTTACTTGTCTTATATTTCTTAGCACAAAGATTCTTTACAGAATCCATTGATAGAACAGGAATTACAGGAGAATAACATGAAGAAATTACACATCTTTTTCATCACGTTAATTACTATATTCATGCTTTCAAGTTGTGAATCTAACATTCCACCGAATGGTCTTGAACCACTCATAGCGTATGATGGCTGTGAGGTGACGAACTTAGATGGTTATGTGTGTGTTTGGGCAGATGAATTCAATGGCGATACACTTGATGATTCCAAATGGAATGTTGAAGTGAACGGTTTTGGTGGAGGTAATAATGAACTACAATATTACCGTGAAGAAAATGTAAGTGTTGAAGATGGCCATTTACTTATTACTGCAAAAAAAGAATATTATAGTGGTAAGGATTATACTTCTGGGCGTATCAACTCCAAATACAAAGGTGAATTTACTTATGGTAAAGCTGTGATTGCAGCACAAGTTCCAGCAGGCAAAGGCACATGGAGTGCCATTTGGATGTTACCAACGATGAATACATATGGAGGATGGCCGCATTCAGGTGAAATCGATATTATGGAACATGTCGGTTATGATAACAACCGTGTCCATGCATCTACACATACAACAAAGTTTAATCATTTAAATGATGTAAATCAAGCCATCACGTTCTCAAAAACTTTATATGAAGCAACAACGCATTTGAATATTTATGAACTCGAGTGGTCTCCAGGTCGTATGCTTGTGACAGTTAACGGAGATAGAGTAGGTGAATTTAATTTTACGCCAGCATTTAACCAAGATGTGTCTTACGACGATATTTATCCATTCGATCAAGCTTTTCATTTTGTTTTAAATGTTGCAGTAGGTGGTATATGGGGTGGCGTTCAAGGAGTAGATGATTCGATATTTCCAGCAATCATGAAAATCGATTATGTACGTTTTTATCAGCAAGACTATGCAACTGTTGATCGTGAAAATCCTTCAACACCAGAAGAAATTAGAAAAATGGTCCAACTATCACAAGGTATTTTTTGGAAACCTTCAACCGATGATACAGCGGTTGAAAAGTATGCCGTGTATGTAAATGGAGAATTTTTTGATTATACAAATTTAAATCAATATACGTTTATCAATAGAATTCCATTTAAAGCTTTAATGCCTGGAAAAACATACGATATTCAAATACGTGCAGTTGATTTTACAGGAAGAGAATCCTCTCTAAGTGAAGTATTTGAACTGAGGTTATAAAAATAAAACAAACATCTAAAGAAGATGTTTGTTTTTTTATCCAATGGTACCCCCTGTAGGGCTCGAACCTACGACCCACTGATTAAGAGTCAGTTGCTCTACCAACTGAGCTAAGAGGGCGAGTATAAATACAATAACATAACTTCTAAAAACTTGCAATCACATATATGAAATATGCTATAATATCTTCAATGAGGTGAATGATGAATAAATTATCAAAATTAGATAAATTTAATGGCATACTCACATACGTATTATTTTTACTTTCTTTTTGGTATGTCACGTGGACGCTATCAGGCACAAGTGTTGATGGCACTTTATTAGACGGGATTAAAAATCAGTGGTATTTCACCAATCAAAGCAATACCCTTGTTGTCATTGTTGCAATTGCTTATTGGTCAAGATTTGAAGATCGAAAATGGTTTAAGTATTTAGCTCAAATTGTCCTTATTAATATTATTATTACTGCGACAGGATATCATTTTATACTTGCACCAGAAACTGTGAGTTTCTATAGTCACCTAAGCCATACCATAGTTCCTATTGTCTATACAATTTTTTATTTTACAGCGGTAAGAGCACATTTAAAATTAAAACAATTTTTGATTCTTATTATATATCCAATGGTATATTTAGGACTCGTATTACTTTTAGGGACGTTTCCACTTGGTGAGTATCCTTATCCATTTTTAGATGTCGATGCCAATGGTCTTTCAAATGTATTACGATTTACGTTATTATTTATGTTTCCTGGATATTCAGTACTCGCATTCATTTTAACGATACTTAAAATTCAACTTGAAAAACGTGTATTTGCAAAGTAAAATTAGCGAAAAAGAAAAGGAGTTTCTCCTTTTTTTTATGCTATAATATGGCTATGTATACATACACACTGGTATTTATAAACATTGCATCTCATATTGTCATGATCAATCGAAATAAAGCGCCTTGGATGGGTATGTGGAATGGTTTAGGTGGAAAAATCCAAGAGGGTGAAACACCTCTACAATCGATTCAAAGAGAAATCCAAGAAGAATTAGGCGTCCACATTTCGCCTCATGATATTTTAGAGCGTGGTATTTTAACTTGGAATACGTTTGAAGCAGATGGACAAGGTATCCATTTGTTTTATGTAGAATTAGATCAATTGGATTGTGCTTTTCCGATTCAAATGGATGAAGGTATCATAGATTTAAAACATATCGATTGGATTACACATCTTAACAATAAAGGTGTGGCACCAAATATCAAATACTTTTTACCGCAATTGATCTCATCTAAAATTCATGTACATTGTCATTTTGAAAATGAACAATTAAAGGAAGTAGTTGTAAAGCCATTATGATCTATTACATTATTTCTTTTGCAGCAATATTTTTATTGTTTAAAGCCTTTGTTTATTATATGACGAAAAGGTTACTTAAAGAGACGTTTAAAAATCAATATATATCGAATAAAGAAGTCGTCATAGGTGGAAAAAAGTATCATGTTCATTTTATTTCATGTTCAAAAAATGATCAAATAAGAATTAATAGTTTTGCTTTTATTGAAATTATCACGCCTAAACAAAATAAACATCAACTTATACCAGTGAATTTAAAAAGCCACAACATATATATTACTTCCAATACAACATCTAAAATTCGACGTGTGATTAATGAAAATGAAGAAATCTTTTTAGCATGTGGTGAAAAAGTATTTCAATCATATGTCATAAAAAGAGACCAATTACAAACATGTAAGGAACAATTAATATGACAGATACATTAATAAAAAGACATCCCAATGCACATTATTGTTATGTGTGTGGAACCAAACAAGAAGAAGGCTTACATGTTGAGTTTTTTGAACTTGCATCTAAACGGTTTTTAACCATTTATCATCCACATAAAGATCATCAAGGCTATCCAGAAGTACTACATGGGGGTGTTGCTGCTGCATTACTTGATGAAGGTATGGCAAGAGTGTATCAAGTGTTTTTTGATGATCCTTGGGGAATGACGATTGATTTAAACATCCGTTATTTAAAACAAATGCCAATGGATCAAACGCTCTATGTCGTTTCTGAACTTACAAATGATCGGTCTAGAATGTATGAAGTTAAAGGTTATATTACGAATGGTATTGAAATATATGCTAAAGCAACGGCATCCTATATTAAAGTCTCCGTTTTTGAAAAGCTAAAATCACTTGGATATCATATATCAGATGCACCTTTTCCGATGCAAACGATTGAGTTGCCAGAATGAGTGTTTTAGAAGCAAAGGATATTTCATTTTCATATGATCATCAACGATTATTTGAAGATGCAAATATGCGTTTATTTCAAGATGATCATTCTGTACTCGTTGGTCCAAATGGTCATGGTAAGACAACATTTTTAAAATTTTTGGCTAAAGAACTCTCTCCTAATAAAGGCAACATTTCTTGGTTAAACCACGTAAAAGTAGGATATTTAGATCAGTTTTTAGCTTTACGTGATGATCAAACAGTTGAAATCTATTTACATGATGTCTTTGAACATTTATTTCAATTAGAATCTAAAATGATTGGGTTATACGAAGAAGCTTCTACATCAAATCAAGCGATGAGGCTGATTCGTCATGCATCGGATATTCAAGACATCTTAGAAAAAGAACAATTTTATCAATTTAAGTCCAAGGTCGATAATATGGTTCAAGGTTTAGGATTATCATTGCATGTGTTAAAACAACCAATTGCTGAATTATCAGGTGGTATGAAAGTAAAAGTGATGCTTGGAAAACTTTTACTACAAGATGTCGATGTATTGTTATTAGATGAACCCACGAATTTCCTAGATAAAAAACATATTGAATTTTTAATACAATATTTAAACCAATTTAAAGGTGCTTTTTTAGTCATTTCTCATGATGCATATTTTTTATCAAAAATCGCGAAAACTGTATTTGCAATTGAAGGTAAAAAAATAGAAAAATATAAAGGATCATTTGACTTTTATTTAGGTCAAAAAGCATTGCGTCAAGCACAAGCTGAAAAAGCATTTAAGGAACAGCAACAACTCATTAAAAAAGAAGAAACGTTTATTCAGAAAAACTTAACAAGAGCATCCACTACAAAACGTGCACAATCTAGACGAAAGAAATTAGAAAAACTTGTAAAAATAGAAAAACCACATACGAAACGTAGTTATCATTTTGACTTTCCTTATGCCCATCGCACCGGTGATGTAGTGATACAAACACATGATTTATTGATTGGATATGATCACCCCTTGTTAGATCCACTGAATATGGAAATTAGGCGTGGTCAAAAAGTTGCATTAATCGGAAAAAATGGGATTGGAAAAACAACATTACTTAAAACACTTTTAAGTGAAAAATCGCCATTAGGTGGGCAATTTCACCTCATTGATACCGTTAAAATCGCGTACTATTCTCAAGTTGAAGCTTATGATGATCATGAAACAGCATATCGTTTTTTTAGAGGATATTATCCAGATGTTGAAGATAAATTTATTTATCAACAATTAGGAAGTTATGGTCTTGATTATGACAAATGTCATCGACCACTAAAGACACTCTCTGGTGGTGAACAATCGAAAGTGCGTTTGGCGGTATTAAAAAAACAACCTTCAAATTTACTTATATTAGACGAACCAACAAATCATTTAGATGATGCTGCAAAAGATGCATTGGTTGAGGCGTTACAAGATTATCGTGGCACACTCATTTTGGTCACACATGAAACTTATTTTTATGAAGCAATTTGTGATGATATGATAGAATTATATGCGTAATAGGAGACAATCATGACAGAAGTTCAAACAGTTGTAGGTGATGTGTCATATATGACACTTGAAAATGATTTTTTAAAAGCACACATCCTTTCCTATGGTGCTTCTATTTTTCATTTATTTGTAAAAAGACATGATGAATGGATTGAAGTATCTGTTCAGCCAAATGATATTAACGAATTTTTAACCTCTGAATTTTATTACGGCAAATCAGTAGGACGTGCTGCAGGAAGATTATTTTATCCAGGTTATACGATTGATCAAATTGAATATTTATTTGGAGAAGAAGAAAAACCTGCTTTGTTGCACGGAGGTCCAAATGGATTTTCTTTTAAACACTTTGATGTCGTATCTTTTGATGCACACCATGTTACTTTAAAAGCAACATCCTATGAAGATGAAGGACCCTTTGATGGTGCATTAACATTATATACCACCTATCGTTTAGACAATAAAGCATTTCATATTACGTATGAAGCTGATACAACAGCACCAACAATATGTAACATCACCAATCATGTATATTTAAATGTATCCACACATTCAACAATTGATCACCAAAAAATAAAAATAGATGCTAAGAAATATTTAAATATTGATGAAACAAATAAAATTATTAGTGTTGAGGATATCAAAGCACCTTTTAATTTCAATGAAGGCAAATATTTTAAAGATGTACTTAAAGCTATGTCATCTACACCATTTAAAGGTTATGATCATACATTCATATTTAATCCATCGAAACAACCGCACATGGAAGTAACATCTGATATCATGACAATGAAACTTTACACGACCAATCCAGCAGTCGTACTTTACACCCACAATAAACCATCACCACATGCGTTACGTACATTAAAACCAAATCAAAATCGTCATGCTGCATTTACAATAGAAACACAATATGAACCGGGTGGTATTCAATTTGAAGGTTTAAATGATGCAATTTTAAGACCTGATGAAACCTATAAAGAAACAACAAAGTTAGTATTTGAAAC
This sequence comes from Acholeplasmataceae bacterium, assembly GCA_964230965.1. GTDB lineage: Bacteria > Bacillota_I > Bacilli_A > Acholeplasmatales > Acholeplasmataceae > UBA8290. Next base: position 17,539 of record CAXRJA010000049.1, read on the forward strand.
AAAATAATAAAGATGAAAGATTTCACAATTGTATTTATGATTGTTTTATGTTAATATAATGAAGTATTTAAAGGAGTGAATCAAATGCGTGAATTAGTAAAACTTGTATGTACAGAATGTGGTGATGAAAACTACCATACTACGAAAAATAAAAAATTACACCCAGATCGTAT
>CAXRJA010000050.1:0-6805 GCA_964230965.1 Acholeplasmataceae bacterium
CTGGAATCTTTGAGGAATTTGCTGAAATTTTTTGAACTTGACCTCTCACTTCATTGGCAGCAACATCTAAGGTAATCCCTAAAGCTTGTAGACGTTTCATGATCGCTGCTCTTACAACAGGCGCATTTTCACCGATTCCTGCTGGAAAGCATAACATATCAAGACCACCTAACGTGACAAAATACGATCCAATATAATCACAGACACGTTTTACTTGAACATCAAACGCATTTTTTGCAAGTTTATCACCTGATTCCATTTGATCTACAATATCTCTAGAATCAGAAGAAAACCCTCCAGATAGTCCTAAGTATCCTGATTTTTTATTGAGTGCTTCTAATACATCATCACTGGTCATCTCTGTATTATCTTTTAAGTATGCAATGAGTGCAGGATCAACGTTCCCACTGCGTGTCCCCATTGGCACACCCTCTAGTGGTGTGAGACCCATGGATGTATCGACTGATTGTCCGCCGTCTACTGCACATAAAGATACACCGTTACCCATATGGACAACAATGACTTTCGCATTATTGTTATCAAGAATTTTCATGGCTTCTTGAGAGACATATTGATGGGATGTCCCGTGGAATCCGTATTTTCTTACGCTATGCTTTTTATACCATTCGTAAGGCACTGCATATAAATAATTTTCTTTTGGCATGGATTGATGGAAAGTAGTATCAAAGACGGCGACATGTTTCACTTGTGGCATCACTTCAAGAAACGCTAAAATTCCCACTAAATTAGCAGGATTATGAAGTGGAGCAAGTGGTGATAACTGTTTAATATGATTGATTACGATGTCATCAATTAAGGCACTTTCTTTAAAGATTTCTCCACCTTGAACGACACGATGACCGACACCTTGGATATCTTCTAAACTATTAATAATTTTATGTTTTAAGAGTCCTTCAATTAGTAGTTCAACCGCATCTTCATGATTCATAATGGATTGTGTGACACTCACTTTTTTACCATCGACTTTAATTGAAAAAACAGCTTCATCAAAACCGATACGTTCAATAATCCCTGATGTTAAAATGCTTTCTTCTGGCATCACAAGGACTTGAAATTTTAATGAAGAACTTCCTGCATTGACTGATAATATTTTCATAATCTCTCTCTTTCATATGTATTGTAGCAAGTTTATGTCTTTAATTCAAAATAAATCCTAACTTTTTTAATATAGATATCCGTAAATGGCAATAAATTGTAATATGGTTGCAAGTGCTGTCCATAAATGCCATATAAAATGAAAATACTTTACTTTTGAGAGTGCATAAAAAATAACTCCAAGTGAATACGCAATCCCACCTAATAATACAAAGATAAATGCATTTGGACTGTAATTAAAGAGTGCCCCTACAAAAATAAGTGAACTCCATCCCATGAGTAAATAAATAATGACATGAATGGTAGAAAAACGTTTAATCCATATTGCTTTAAACACAGTCCCAATAATAATTAAGATCCACTGAATCGTTAACAATAGCACACCTAAACTCATCGGTCCTAAAAATGGTGTTTGTAAGTCTGGAATGAGTAGCAATGCAGGTGCAAATGTACCACCGATTAATACATAAATCGAAATATGGTCCATACGTTTAAAGACACTTTTTGCTTTTTGATTGGTAAGTGCATGATATAGTGTTGACATGATATATAACAATGTAATCGAGCCACCAAATAAAATCGCACCTGCATATTCTCTTATCGTATTCGATCTTAGAATCAGTAAAATAAGGGCAACAATCCCAAAAATACCCATGATACCATGAGAAATGGCATTGGCAATTTCTTCACCGATTGTTTGTTTTCTTTTATTTGACATTATGTCTCCTTAAACTGATCTAAAAAGTCTTTGCCTTTCATGGATTCAGGTTCATGATCAATGCATCCTGGAAAGTCATATTGGCGCATCGCATCAAACCCGACAATTGCCACTGCATTTGATAAATTAATACTTCTTACTTTATCGGTTGTTGGAATTCTAAACGTATGCGATAAATTATTTGCTAAAACTTTTTTATCAAAGCCAGTGGATTCTTTACCAAAAAGTAAATATAAATCTTCTATGTTACAATCATAAGAAATGCCTTCATAACTTTGTTTACCATATCTTGATAAAAAATAATAGGTCCCTGGATTCTTTTTTACAAAGTCTTCATAATTTTTATACGTATAAAACGTTAAATCTTTGATATAATCTAACCCACTTCTTTTTAAAGTGCGATCAGAAAGTTCAAACCCAAAAGGTTCAATTAAATGAAGCGTTGCACCAAGTGCAACACATGTACGCATAATATTTCCGGTATTTTGTGGAATTTCTGGTTCATATAACACAATATTAAGCATATAGCGTCACCTGCATTTCATAACGAATTTTAGATTCATAGTAAAACCCAAAAGGTAAGACAAAAATATTAGATAAAATCAGTGCATAAAATATCCCGGTATAATTACCTGGTTCAAACATTGCCATAAAAAGTAACACTAAAGGTATTCGAAACACCCATAAACGTAATAACGATAAACGCATCGTATATTTTGATAATCCAGCACCATTAAAAAGTCCTATAAATGTCTGAAAGATTGCCATAAATGGTTGTGTTAATAAAAACCACAACGCAAACTCAGCACCAATAAAATAACTACTTGAAACATTGTTTCCTAATATAAATGCTACAACAGTCCCTCTAAAAGGAATCATAATAGAAATACCTATAATCATGATAAAAAGTGATAAACGTCTTGTAATAAGATAACTTCTTTTAGCACGTTCAGCATTATTTTGACCAATATTCATCCCAACATAAGTGGCATTCACATTCGATAAGGCAATCACAGGATACAAGAGTAATGTCGTAAAACGTGCACCGAGTCCAAAGCCAGTCGATACTTCAACCCCATAACTTAATACAAGACTTTGAATAATAATAAATCCAAACGCTGTCATGCCTTGACCAAATGATGCTGGCAATGCAAATTTAATCACATCTTCAATGGTTTGATGATCGATCGCCATTCCTTTCACTGAAATGGTGATATGTTTTTTTGAATAAAATACATCATACAAAATAAACGGTGTAATGATGGCATTTGCAAGTACTGTTGCATAGGCAGCGCCTTCTACGCCCATTTTAAATACTGCAATAAATAGTCCAGTAAAGATCATATTTAACATAATGGCAATGACATTCAAGACGACTGGCTTAACGGTTTCCCCCTGAGCTTGACGTATGGCTTGATAAATTAAAAAAGGGAAAATAAACAGTAAATCAAAACTTCTAATCAAAAAGTATTTCGATGCAAAGATCAGACCAATCCCTTCTGCACCCATCGCACGAGCAATTAAATGACTGTCAAAAAAGACATCACTGACGCCAACAAGTAATACAACAATGGCAATGGAGATCAATACACCTAGTAACATGAGTCGTGATGCGTAACGTTTCGCTAAATCCATACGTTTCGCACCAATGTATTGACTTACAATTGCAACAGCACCAACACTTAACCCAATCCCAACAGATAAAAATAAAAAATTGACAGGAAAATAAATATTAATGGCGGATAACGCAGAATCTAGTTCTAATTGTGTATAACCTTCCATCCTAGCAACAAAAATCGCATCCACTAAATCATGGAGCGATTTTAATACATTATTTAAAAAGATTGGTATTGCAAGTAATACAAGTCCTTTTAAAATATTTTTATCGTGTAAAACAAGTTGCATGTTTTTTGACATTATTTTTGATATCTTTCAATAAGGGATTGTTTTAAATCATATAAATCTTTTGAATAGTCGACATAATACCCATGTGGATTTTCAAGTCTTCTAACTTCTATATAAATACAGTCTAATGCTTCTTTTTTAAATGCTTTAATTTCATGAACTGAAGGTAGTGTATACACAAGTTTTCCTTGTTGAAAAATCGGCACTAATAAGGGTTTAACCTCATAATGTTCAATCCATTGTTTTTTAAATGGATAAATCGGATCAAATAATAAATACGGTTTCTTTTGGTCAATGGTTTCATCAAAAAGTGTGATGACATCTGCTTTTGCAACACCCTCTTGAAAAAAGCGATAGACTTGTTTAAATCCAGGGAGTGTTGTTTTTGCTGGATTATCTGATAGTTTAATTTTTGGCTCTAAATGTCCATTCTCTTCAATCGCAACAAGTTTAAAGACACCACCAAAAACGGATTCACTTTTTGCAGTGACCAAGCGTTCACCAACACCAAAGGCATCAATTTTTGCTCCTTGGCTAATGAGATCTCGAATCAAAAACTCATCTAATGAATTCGATACAGTAATTGTTACGTGCTCTAAACCTGCCTCATTTAACATTTTTCTCGCTTGTTTCGATAAATACGCTAAATCTCCACTATCTAAACGAATGCCTTTTAGTGATTTACCCATAGGAGTAAGCACTTCTTGATGAATTTTTATCGCATTTGGGACACCTGATTTTAATGTATGATACGTATCGACAAGTAACACACATTGATCAGGATACGTCAATGCGTATGCTTTAAACGCATCATACTCATTGTCATAACTTTGAACAAAAGCATGTGCCATGGTGCCAAGTGCTGGAATTTGATACATGTAATCTGCATACGTATTAGACGTCCCGACTGCACCCGCAATATATGCTGCACGTGCACCAAATATAGAGGCATCATACCCATGTGCACGTCTTGCACCAAATTCTAACACCGCTCTTCCTTGAGCTGCATGGACAATACGTGATGCTTTGGTTGCAATTAAACTTTGATGATTAATCGTGAGTAAAACCATGGTTTCGATGAGTTGACATTCGATGATGGGACCTTTAATGACCATGATCGGTTCATTAGGAAAGATTGGTGTCCCTTCTTTCATCGCATACACATCACATGAAAATTTAAATTCTTTTAAATAGTCTAAAAACGCATCATCAAAGATTTTTTTACTTTTCAAATACGTAATTTCTTCTTCCTTAAATGAGAGTTTTTCTAAATAATCGATGACTTGTTCAAGTCCTGCAAAAATAGCATAACCACCATCATCAGGAACAGATCTAAAAAAGACATCAAATACGGCTTCAGTTTTTTCTTTACCATTGACAAAATACCCATTTGCCATGGTAAGTTCATAAAAGTCCATTAATAAATTTAAATCACGCATGATATGCTCCTTAACATGTTTCATTGTATCATGAAACCCATCTTTTTGATACAATAGTGATGAGGGTTAAGATGGTCATATTGCTTTCACCTGCAAAAACAATGCAGTTAAAAAATCCAAATAAAACATTCACATGTTTGTATCAAAAAGAATCCTTACAATTGATGAAAACGTTTAAACATATGCCTGTTAAAAAAATCATCGCTTTTTTTCATGTTTCTAAAGAGGTTGCAAAGCAAACATCATCATATTACAACTCTGAAGATACTTATTTGGTATATGACATGTTTGATGGTATCGGGTATCGTATATTAAAGTCTTTATCTAATCATATGCCTAAACATATATATGCACTCTCAGGATTATACGGGATACTACATCTTTCAGATCAAGTATATCCATACAGATTAGATTTAAAACATCCTGTTAAAGGCTCACTGATATCTTTTTGGAAAGAAAAACTATATGAAAGACTAAAAAATGAACCGCTCATTATTTCTTGTGCATCTTCTGAATATGAACAGATTTTAGATCCCAGACTCAATGTGATTTATGTCCATATTTTTCATGGAAATAAAAAAGCATCGAGTGTTGATGCTAAAAAAGTACGTGCAGCTCTTGCTTATCATATTGACATACATGGACTTGAAAAATTAGATGCCTTTCACTATGAGGAGTACACATATACCAGTTTAAAAAATCATATTATCACAATTAAAAAAAGCACTTAATCGTGCTTTTTAATTTCTGAAAAATCCTAAAATACCGAAGAGTGATCCCATCATTACAATCACATATCCTATGACAAAGGCATAATTTTTTACTAAATCATATAAATTTACTGGAATGAATGCGTCTATAAGAACAATTTTCAAAAAAATCATAAACAATCCTAAAACAATACTATCAATGCCCATTCTGATTAGCGAAAGACTGACGCGTTTTGGTTTTCTAAATCCTAACGTTAGAATAAGAAATACTAACGTGATAAACATAATGAGATATGGCATGAGGTCATTTAATACAAACAATGAATCTAATGTAGGTCTCATGAGATCAACATAAGAAACTAAAAAAGTCGGTATGGTGATGTCCATATAACTTATGATAAAGATTTCTTTGTAAACCATTGTAATATAACTTAGGATGAAAAGAATGGTTAAAATCAATTTTGAAGGCGTTGATTTTGAGACTGTTAATGTTAATAATAATAAACTCAACATCAATGCAGATGCAATAATGAATCCATCTTGTAAAAATTCAAAGTTTTGTAAAAGATCTTGAATTGGCTGTAGTAATGATTGTAATTGATCGATAAAAATGACAGTTACATTCGCATCAAATATAAAATGCAAAAATAAACGTGAAAAGACTGCTAGTAAAGTCAAAAAGCTTAGTGTTCTCATTAATTTAGTAAACCAGGAGGTACGCTTTTTGTTTAGATTCTCTTGTTGAACTACTATAATTTGTTGTTTTTTCATTATTTACTCCTATGAACTATTTTATCATAATGTCTTGCATATTTAAATCAATTTTGGCAGAATTTTAAACAATATCATTTAATACGTTAAAATCACCTTCTACAATAAGTCCTAATTTTCTTAAGAGAAGATCAAATACATACACG
>CAXRJA010000051.1:0-2073 GCA_964230965.1 Acholeplasmataceae bacterium
GTAATTTTTTTCAAGTTCTAATTCATAGGTAACCATGTCTTGCTGACTTGTCTCAAATGACACGTCATAAATCTCTTTTGATGCATTCATTCGTTTTCTCTGAATCACTTTACGTTGTGTCATCACCATTTTTTCAACTAAAATAATATGTTGTACCATCAAATTTATTTCTTGATCAATGACATCATAGCTACTTGTAGACATTGAAAGAGGCTCATCAACAATCACAGAATCATCAAAATATGTTCGTATCAATCCGGTTGAAATACCCATGACTTCTTCATAGTCTGAAAATGCATAGATTTGTGATTCTGATTGTTGATAACTAAACATTGAAACACCAAGTAAAAGTAATAAAAAAGCAGAAAATTGTAGAATGAATTGCGACTTTATTCCTCTAAAAAGTGAGTGATGCGTTGTTTTGACTGAAGGCAATTGAGATTGAATTTTTGATGAAACATCTGGAATGGATGCTTTTTGAATCATGATTCTTATGTGTTTTTTAAATCGCATCTTTCATGAGCTCCTTCATTTTTTTCCTCGCTTCTTGATATTTCCATAAAACTGTCCCGACAGGCTTATCAACTATCACTGCGATATCTTTAAACTTCATATCTTCTATCACGTGTAAATAAACAATTTCTTTTTCCGTGAAATCTAAATGATCTAATAACCACATATAGTCTTTTTCAACTTGTGATACATCAAATGCTTGATAGACTTTTATTTCATCTAATGTGACATGGTTTTGTTTTCTTAAATAATCAATGGCTAAATTTCTAGCAATTGTCGTTAAATAACTTTTCACGTTTTTACGACTATCAACATCATGAATTTTATCAATAAATTTCATGTATACATCTTGCATAAAATCCTCTATAAGCATGGCATCTTGAATATATTTTTTTAATGTAAAAAACACTTGTTTAGATGTCAAGTGATAAAACTGATCAAAATCTTTAAATTGACCTTTTTGAAAGGATGAGATGAATGATTGATATGTTGGCATACCTTGTCCTTACATTTATATTACGACAGAAAGTGGATTTTTATTGGCAAAAATTAAAAAAATAGACACATGGTGTCTATTTTGCAACAAAATTCACGAGCTTGTTTGGTATCACAATGACTTTAAATATTTGAAGACCCTCTAAATGTTTTAATACATTGACATCTTCTTTCGCCATTGTTTCTAATGTCTCTTTATCTGTATCTCTAGGAAGTTGACGTTTTGCTCTCAATTTACCATTGACTTGTATAACAATTTCAACCATCGATGAAATGGTTTTTGCTTCATCATATGTTGGAAAATCAGAATACATAAGTGGTTCATTAAATTTTAAGACGACTTCATTCAGTTCTTCGGTAATATGTGGACATATAGGATTTAAACATTTTAAGAAATTTCTCGCTTGATTTCTTCCAATTTTTTGATTTTTATACACTTCATTCACAAAAATCATCATTTGGCTAATCGCAGTATTAAAGGCGAGTTTTTCATAATCTTCCGTCACTTTTTTAACTGTTTGATGATAAATCATATCTAAATTTTCTTGATATTCTGAATCAATAAACTCAAACATACGATATACACGATCTAAAAACTTTCTTGCACCATTTAATCCTTCAGATGACCATGGTTTATCTGCATCTAAAGGTCCTAAAAACATTTCAAATAGACGTAGTGCATCCGCGCCATATGTTTCAATCACATCATCGGGATTGACAGTATTCCCTAGTGATTTACTCATTTTTGAATGATCCTCACCTAAGATCATACCTTGATTAAAGAGTTTCGTAAATGGTTCTTTGACAGATACATACCCTAAGTCATATAAAAATTTTGTCCAAAAACGTGCGTACAATAAATGTCCTACAGCATGTTCAGTACCACCGATATATAAATCTACAGGTAAATAATAATCTAAAATATGTTTAGCTTCTTTAGAATCTAATGGCACCATGCCTAGTGGCCCTTTAAGAAGATACCCGATGAAATACCAAGAGCTTCCTGCAAGCTGTGGCATTGTATTTGTGTCACGTCTTACTTTTTTACCTTGATATGTTGTATTT
>CAXRJA010000052.1:0-2738 GCA_964230965.1 Acholeplasmataceae bacterium
TGATCAATAATTCTTTAATAAATCTTTTTCTTTTTGTATTTTTTTCTAAGTCAAATAATTTTTGAGACTCAGATTTATTTTTTGGTTCCATATATTTTGATCTCCATTTCAAAAAAAATCTACATTAATTTAAGTTCGTATCTAAATTATATCATAATTGCTTTGTGTGAATGTACAAAAATAAGAGATATTATATTCAAGGTGAGGTATAATATGAATAATCATAAAAAAAGAGGTGAATATGTTATTTAAAACGTTTCATAATGGATATAAAATACCAACGTTAGGTACTGGCACGAATACATATGGCAAAGTTGATAAAGATTTTTTTGGTGACATAAATTTCGATACGAAAGAATTACTTTCAGCGATGAATCTAGGATATAGACTCATTGATACGGCAATTTATTATCGAAATGAAGCCGTTATAGGGAAAGCCATTAAAGAATCAAAATTAAAAAGAGACGATCTTTTTATTACAACGAAAATTCCAGAAAAACCTGAATATTCAGAGACGAATGAACGCGTAATTTCACATATCGAGGCATCCTTAAAAAATATTGATGCGGAGTATATCGATTTATATTTGATGCATTTTCCACTTGAAACGAATGTAGAGAATTTACGTGTATGGAAAGTTTTAGAAAGTTATGTCATTGCAGGTAAAATCAAATCGATTGGAGTCTCTAATTTTAATATCGAACAGCTTCAATATCTTATTGATCATGCGTCTATAAAACCTGTACTTAATCAATTTCAGTCTTATCCAGGGAGACATCAACAAGACCTCATTGATTTTTGCAAAGAAAACGAGATTATTCCTGAAGCGTATCATTCACTCGCGAAAGTTTCTGAAGAAAACAAAAAAACATTAACTGACATTGGGAAAAAACATGATAAGTTATGGAGTCAAGTTATCTTAAATTATCAAATACATGAAGGCTTGGTTGTAATTCCAAAATCACATAATCCAGTGAATCAAAAAAATAATATAGATGTGTTTGATTTTCATTTAACAGAAGAAGATAAAACGATCATAAGAAATATGTAAAATAAAAAACTCCTACATAGGAGTTTTTTATTTATTGAACGCGTTCAACAGCCTCAATAGAAGTCCAACTGATATCATTGTTACTATTTTTCAGGTGTTCATTGAAATATGAAAGATGAGAAGAAAACATGATATCAATCATTGTATGCGTTTCTATAGATCCTGAAAATCCGATGGGTTTTACAAGGGATGTATACATATATACCATTGCAAAATCGTAATGAGTAGTCCCTATGATTCTATAAAGTGATGTGTCTTGAGTAGAAGCATCTATCATCGGTAATAACACATCATTGTTTGGACCTTCTTCCCAAGCTTCACTTCTTAAAAATAGAGAAGGCACACTTAAAGAATCCATTTCTAATATTGCGCTTATGGGTTCCACCCAGGCATCAAGTCCGATGATTGCTTTAATTCTTTGATCCATGATTGAGGCATAAATAACCCCTCCGCCACCTGTAGAATGTCCAACTGCACCAATATGATTTAAGTCTAAATGCTGATAAAAAATATCAGTAGGATTATTATTTAGTAGCTCTAAATAATCAATTGTTGCAATGACATCTAAACCATAGGTCATCATTAACCTTGTATTACTTTCTAGACCCTGTTGATCATCTTTAAATGCAGTCAGTGCATTATCTTGTTTAAAGATGACTTCATTGTCAATGACAGAAGCCACAGAGCCATAAGTATGTTCAATGGATACGGCGATGAAACCTTCACTAGCAAACATTTCTCCCAAATCACTATGTAAATATTTTGTCCCGCTCCAACCATGAGATAAGATAACAACAGGATATGTTTTTTCTTCTGTAAAGTCAGCATCTAAGTAACTATTGGATTCAACATATTGCGTTTGATTGAGTAAAAATCCAGGAAATCCAAAATCTCTACTCAATGCTTGAGAGGTAACTTCTCGATCAAGTAACCATGGTGCACGTTCTGTTTCATTTGTTTTCTCAAAAGGAAACCAAATTTGAATGTTAAATTTTCTAAAAGTATCTGCATCACCATATATTTCAGATCGTGTCGTATCATTGATTTGATATACTTTTGTCCCAATATCATAGCTTCCAGTAGGTGTTGGCATTTGATATATTGGGAAAATGAATATCAGTGATAACATCATGATAAAAATACCTATACTAAAAATTCGTCTAACACGTATGAATGATAAAGTTGGTATTCCGATGATGGTAACGGCTAAAATCATACTTAACACTTCATAACGAAGACCTTCCAGCATGTTTAGTAACAAAAATAAGCCTAATAGGACATAAGTTGTATGGCGATATCTTTTGACTTGTAGTATAGACATTATCATAATGCTAACACTTAGTACAATGACTACGGTTTCAAATATTCTCATATTTCCTCACTTTGTCTTCATTATATATTACTTTTATATACACAATTCATATTTGAATCCAACACCATGAAATGCCATAAATAGATATTTGAGTAAAAAAAGCTTGATATGCGCTTTTTTATTTGCCTTTGAGAATTGCTACCATTGGAATAAATAAATAGACGAGCCAACCAAATACCAACCATTAAAGAAATAACCAATAAGCAATAAAAAAAGTACACAAGGTACTTTTCATAGTTTTAAATGAAAATGTTTTACTAAATAATTTGCGATACCATGATGATCATTTGTATCTTGAGTGATATCATCACTAAC
>CAXRJA010000053.1:0-5368 GCA_964230965.1 Acholeplasmataceae bacterium
TGTTTTTGAAAGTGTTGAAATGGATGATAGTACATCTTCAAAAACATCCAATATTTCTTCAACAAATGTTCAAGTTCAAGGGATTGATGAAGGTGATATTGTAAAAGTAGATGATTCAAGAATATACATGTTAAGCTATGATGCCTTTCATGTGATTGATATTTCTACTGATACTATGTCATTGTTACTTTCTCAATCACTAGAATCCACGAGAGATGATTCAAGTTATACATATTACCAAGAGTTGTATATTACTGAAGATGAAATCATTGTTATCGGTCAGCGTTACGCTTATTATTTACAATCCAGAGATGGTCAAACAAAAGATAGTGATTTTATCGAGATTGAGCCTTGGTATTACTTTGGGTTGCCTGAGTCTGTTGTTGAAATTTACGATAAAGCATCTCTTAAATTACAAGATACCTTTTTGGTCTCAGGTTATTTATCAAGTTCTCGATTAATTAATAATCGTTTATATGTCATTACAAAACAAGATATTTTCCTTTATGAAGATATTGATCCAAGGCCACAACTTACACATAATTCCGATGTTTATATGCAACCCTATGAAAATATTCAGTACATTGCTTCTTTGGACGCACTTGAGAACTACACCAATATATTATTTATTGAATTCAATGACACACTTACATACGAATTAAAAACATATCTAGGTCAAAGTTATTGGGGTCATACGTATGTTACCTTTGATAGCATTTATTTTGCAGGTAACACATATCAGTTTGATGAAGTAACGAACACATATGTTACGAAAGGTATCATCATACGTTACATCATCGACAATGATGGGTCAACTTCCTTTGGTGGCTATCAAACATACGAAGGTTATATCATCAATCAATTTGCTATTGATCAATATGATCAAACATTACGACTCGTAACGACAGATGGTTGGGGAGATACGGTTGTGAATCGTTTATATATATTTTCTTTAGATATGAATGAAAATAACGACCCAAGCTTATCGTTACTAGCTTTATTAGATGAAGGCATCGGCAAACCTAGAGAGCGTGTTCAATCTGTTAGGTTTAATGAAGACATTGTAACAATTGTTACCTTTGAACTTACGGATCCTTTATATATCATTGATATTTCAGATCCGACTCAACCAACAATTACAAGTGAACTTGAGATTACTGGTTTTGCAACCTATCAGCACCCTTGGAAAAATGATACCTTACTTAACATCGGATATGAAACAGATAACGAAGGTCGCATTATCGGTTTAAAAATCTCCCTTTTTGATACTTCTGATATCACAAATCTTATACAGATCGGATCTGAATTAACATTTTTAAATGGGAATCAAGGTTGGACATATTCTGAAGCTCTTCACAATCATAAAGCTCTACTTTTCTCTGAAATACACGATTTCTTTGGATTTGCGATGACACATTATCAATGGATTGAAACATCAGTTGATACAAACTATATGAATATTCAAGACTATATGTTATTTGATATTGATTTAAACAATACAGCGACACCTCTCAGTGTCAAAGCAACATTTTCTCATCAATTTTTTATACAATCACTCACTTTAGATACCAACGCATATTATCTATCTTACACGTTTGGCATTCAGCGTGCAGTTTATGTAGATGATACGATTTACTTCATTTCACTTGGTGGTGTAACATCATATGATTTAAATGATTTAACAACAATGACAGATTCATTATTGTTATATTCAGAATAAAATAAAAAAAGGACAATAACCTTAAGATTATTGTCCTTTTTTTATACCACTTGATTTCTAGTAATATCCAATGCAACTTTACTAATCGCAATGAAGATGACATAAAACTCTAATCGACCTAGAAACATACCAAAGGTGCCTGTCCACAATAAGAAACCAGGGGCATTTGCATTTAAAATACCAACTGATAATCCAACTGTACCAAGTGCACTCGCAAATTCAAACAAGCTATCTTCGAATGTATATCCATATGACATGATCATGAATGTACCGATAAGTAATACAATGATATATGTTGTAATAAACATATAGTTTTGCGTAATTTCATCTTGCTCAATCACCATTTTCTTACCTAAGCGATTGATAAATTTTGTTCGCACGGTTTTTTTATGGCTCAGCATATCTCTAACTTGCCAATATTGGGACTTTACCATGAGTCCAATTCTATATTGTTTAATCCCACCAGCGGTAGAGCCAGTACCTGCCCCTAATATCATTGTTAAAATTATTAAAAAGAATAATGTAGAAGGTAAGTTGGTAAATCCAGAAATATTTTGATATCCCGTTCCGGTGATCGAAGAAATTAACTGAAAACTTGAGATACGTAATGATTCACCTAAAGTAAGTTGTAACTGCTGCATCACACTTATGGTTCCAAAAATAACCGATACGACTGCAATAAAGGCAAAAACTTTTAATTCAATATGTGAAAAAACGTCTTTAAATTTTTTTCTAAATAACAACAAATGAACAAAAAAGTTTGTCCCACCTAAAATCATTAAAATGATCGTGATGATTTCAATTTCTAAACTTTGATAAAATCCTATTGAGGCACTTTTCGTAGAAAATCCACCTGTAGCAACAGCACTAATCGAATGATTGATCGCATCAAATAAAGGCATACCAAACAGAACATAAAAAACGATACCGAGCAGGATATAAAAAACATAAATGCGCATGATGATTTGGCCAGACTTTAATAAATTGGGTACCAAACGATCACTATGACCTTCTGCTTGATACAAACGCATACCTAATTTATCAGAAATGGCAGATGTCAAAACTAAAACAAATCCGACGCCACCAAAAAATTGTAAAAACGAACGATAAAGCAATAATATTTTTGGTGCAGATGTAACATCTACAACACTCAGACCCGTTGTTGAATATCCACTGGTAATTTCAAAGGCAGCATGAGTAAAACTATATCCTAAAAGCAATAATGGAATGGTCGATAATAAAATTCCTAAAACCCAGGTACCAACAACAAGAACAGCATCTTGATGACGTGCAAGTTGACTTTTTTCAAATTGCTTAAAATATCTTTGAAATAAAACCCCTATGAGAATGAGTGAGACTCCAGGTATAGAAAAATTTAAACTTATTTGCCATTCAGACACATCAAAAAACAATGCGATGAGTGGCATCAACATGATGATACCAATCACAATCATAAACATTGTTAAATAACTGAAGATGAGTTTAAAACCCGTTAACTTTTTAATGTCTGTTGCAGTCGTTTCTTGCATTATGAGTTTTTCTCAAAGAACTTGACAACTTTGTCTTTTTCAATGGGTGTTGTCACAATGAGAAGTTTATCTCCCTCTTTAATCATTGTTTCCCCTTTAGGAATGATTGGAAGTGGATCTCTAAAGACACAACTAATATTGATATTTGTAGGAAAATGGATGTCTTTGATATATTGGTTGATAAATGAAAATGTTGATTGAACTTGAATTTCAACGACAACAATCTTATCTTCATCATCTAATGATATCGTTCTACTAAGCTGCTGAATGATAGTATCATTATTGATGTTTTGAACTAAATAATTTGTTGCATTGATGACACGATCAATGCCTAAGCTTTTAAAAACTTTGACATTATTTGGATTTCTAACGATACAAACAACTTTTTTGACATCGAATAAATTTTTAGCAGACATACTCATGATGTAATTATCGGTATCATTTTCAGACAATGCAATGAATACATCTGCATCCTTGATTTGTGCGTCCTCTAAAACATAGATTTTTGTTGGATCACCTGCAAATACAGGTAAATCATGGTGTGCTGATAAATACTTTGCAAATTCTATATCTGGATTAATGATGGTGAGTTGGTGATTGCTTTTTTTAAATTCATTAATGATAAAATCAGCCTCTAAATGGCCGCCAGCTAATATGATTTTCATGATCTGTCCTCAATATCACTCTGAAATAAAGTTCTAAAGCTTTCTAATGATAAATTATAAGGATAAATCGCTTGGATACGCTCATTATCGATAAGTTTTTCTTTTTCAGAATCCATTAAGCGTATATATATTTTCGGTACTTGAAAAATTTGATCACAAATGTGTGCAATCAAAATATTGTCATTATCTCTGTTTGTAGAAATTAACACATATTCTGCTTCTTCAATGAATGCTTTTTTTAAAATTTCTAGTTGCGTTGCATCGCCAACTTCTGTATATCCTGCAAATGTTTCATGTAACTTTCTAAATGAATCTTCATGGGCATCCACGACAATGACTTGCATGCCTTCTTCGGATCGTTCAGTTGCAACTTGTCCACCAAAACGACCACACCCAATAACAACAAACTTATTTCGTTTCATAACAAACCTTGCTTTCTTTAAATCATGAGTATTTTATCATAATTTTAATTTTTTAAGTCATGATAAGGTTTTCATTAAAGAACAATCGCATCAAAAAAATGCGCAAATTTTTTCGATGATGATTTCTTCAATTTTAAGGACGTCAAAAGCAGTTTTACACTCTCGTTTCATGGATGTCACATGAGGAATAGAAAATGTTGTTTGATTCACATTTACTCCAAAGCCAATCACTGCACCTAAAACCTCTTGATTTCTTGTTTTTGATTCAACGATAACACCAGCAATCTTATTATTTTTAACAAGAATATCATTGGGTTCTTTAAAAGAAACATCACTGATATATGTCTTTAAAATATCAATAATGATATATGCAATATCTTTTTGTAAATCAACCAATCGATGTGTGGATACGTCTTTGACAAGAATTGAACACAACACATTTTGATCTTTTTCTGATTCCCAAATGCGATCAAATTGTCCATGACCTTCAGTTTGATAACCCGCAGATAAAACCGTTAAATGTGGAAATGCACCCATATGGGTCATCAATTCTCTTTGAGTCGATGATACCACATTTTTATGTATGTAGGTCATTGCACCGCAAAAGAAAATTCTGATTCAACAACAAGTTCATCTCCAACGTAAGCAAAAGCTTCACCAAAGCCAAAATTAGAACGTAATTTTGTTAATTCTACTTTTAGAATTAATGTATCATTTGGAACAACTTGGCGTCTAATTTTTGTATTTTTTATTCCTGTAAAATATGCAATTTTACCTTTATATTGGTCATCACTCAGTAATAAAAATGCGCCTAATTGTGCGAGCGATTCAACAATTAACACGCCCGGCATCACAGGTTTTTGAGGAAAGTGACCTTTGAAAAAATCAAAGGTTTCTTTTACAAATAATTTACCCGTTGCTTTTTTAAGAGGTTCTAAATGCGTAATCTCATCAATGAATAAGAATGGATCACGATGAGGAATCACTGCTTTAATTTGTTCTTTATTAAACATAATTATACCTTCTTGAAAA
>CAXRJA010000054.1:0-8134 GCA_964230965.1 Acholeplasmataceae bacterium
TTGCGCTCAATTTAATTCAATATACACCTTCATTTCCCTGTGCCATACTCAAAATGATGCCATTTAGAGTTGAGAGAGTTCGACCAAATGTCATTTTTGATGGTGCACATAACGATGAGGGAATAAAAGCACTTATCGATACTTTAGAGACCCAACAATTAAAGCCGATAGTTTTCATGTCCGTGCTAAATACAAAGAAATATGAACGCATGATTCAGAGAATGGTCGAATATACAGGTCGTGTTTATGTGACATCTTTTGATCATCAACACAGTATTCAAATGCATGATGTTGCGCACATTAAACATGTTTATTGGATTGAGATGTATGAAATAATCGCACGCATTAAAAATGAAAAATATGATACAATATTAATTACAGGGTCTTTGTATTTTTTAAGGACACTTAAGCGTTTATTAGAGTTTTAGGGGGAAAATATGAAAGATAAAATAAAAGTGATTCAACTCACGATTGCAACCATGTTAACAACAGTAGGTGTAATCCTCGGTAATTTTTCAATTATATTACCGATTTTTTCTGTACCTGCATTGCGTCTAGATATCGTTGCAATACCAATTATTTTAGCAGGGCTCATCTTAGGGAAATGGTACGGTATGGGTGTTGGTATTGTCCTTGATATATTAAACTTTTTACTTTATGGGCAAGGTGTATATCATGTTGGATTTACCATCAATTATGCATTGATTGGACTTTTCTCAGGACTTATTCCAATGTTTTTTATGAATAAAGATTTTAGATTTATTAAAAATACACTCCTTATCACTGCAAGTGTTTTAGTTTTGGCTACCATTATTGTATTATACTCGCTAGATGATCTTTCTTTAGGTGGGGATAGTGTTTCACTTAACTTAGAAATTAGAATTGCGATTGTATCATTAATCGTTGTAATGACGCTTTTGACATTAGGCTTTATGTATTTAACACTCAGAGATTATAAATATGAAATAAGAGATATGTATGTTGTTTCTATTATGATTATTTTAATTGAATTTTTCGTGATTATTGTATTAACACCAATTTGGATTCAAGATTTATTTGGACAACCTTATTACATTGGATTTTTGGCACGTATCATTAGAGGATCTCTAATAATACCATTTAAGATTATTATTGTTCTAGCTATTATCAATGTGATTAAAAAACAACAAGTAACATCTTTAAGAGGGTTTATTGAAAGTTAGAGTGATTGGTGCAGGTTTAGCTGGCGTTGAAGCTGCGCATTATTTGTTAAAAAGAGGGTATCAAGTCGAATTATATGAGATGCGACCGAAAGTAATGACACCTGCGCATCGTACAGGTGATTTTGCTGAACTCGTATGTTCGAATTCAATGAGATCAGATGATATTCATAACGGTGTTGGATTATTAAAACATGAAATGCGTCAATTTGATTCAATTACAATGAAAGCTGCTCAAGTTGCTCAAGTACCCGCTGGTTCATCACTTGCTGTGGATCGAAGTATATTCTCAAATACAATTTATCAAACATTAACGTCTTTTGAGAACGTAGTGATTGTCAATGATGTTTATCAAAAGATTGATGAACAAGTACCAACGATCATAGCAACAGGACCTCTCACACATAATGATTTAATGACGTCGTTAGGGGATTTATTTGATCAATCATTTCTTCATTTTTTTGATGCAGTTGCACCAATCATTGATGGTGCATCCATTGATATGAATGTATGCTATTTGAAAAGTAGATATGATAAAGGTGATGCAGACTATATTAACTGCCCAATGGATAAAGATACATATCTTCAATTCCATGAAGCTTTAATGCGCTCTGACAAAGTTAAAGTGAAAGACTTTGAAAATAACGTATTTGAAGGATGTATGCCTGTAGAAACAATGGCAGAGCGTGGTATTGATACGTTAAGATTTGGTCCATTAAAACCCGTAGGACTAGAAACAGAACATATAAAACCTTATGCAGTGATTCAACTAAGACAAGATGATGTGGGAAAATCAATGTATAACATTGTTGGATTCCAAACACATCTCACTTGGCCAGCACAAAAGCAATTAATTCAAATGATTCCAGGCTTGCAAAACGCAAACATCATACGTTATGGTGTGATGCATAAAAATCACTACATACAATCCACGGAAGTGTTAAATGGAGGATTTCAAGTAAAATCCTCTCCGAACATCTTTATTGCAGGGCAATTATCTGGAGTAGAAGGTTATGTAGAAAGTGCAGCATCAGGTTTAAATGCAGCGATACAAATGGCTCTTTATTTGACTCAAGGACATGTTCAACCATTTCCTAAAGATACAATGATGGGTGCAATGGCGCGATATGTCTCAACGCCAAATCGATCTTTTGTTCCTATGAATGCGAATTTTGGACTCATGGATCTCGTTGAAAAAAAGATGCGTAAGGCTGATAGAAAAGCATTTTATGTTCAAAGAGCGATACAGGCAATGGATACATTCAAGAAAGAAGTGATATTAAGTGATTGAACAGTTTCTTGA
Source organism: Acholeplasmataceae bacterium (assembly GCA_964230965.1). Classification (GTDB taxonomy): domain Bacteria; phylum Bacillota_I; class Bacilli_A; order Acholeplasmatales; family Acholeplasmataceae; genus UBA8290. The sequence goes on from CAXRJA010000054.1 coordinate 2,503, forward strand.
ATATTTAACCCATATAAAGAAATATTCAATACATACAATTCATGGGTACATGAGAGATATAAAAGATTTTGAACATTTTATTACAAGAGAAGGATTTGCTGAAACCCTCTTAGATATCAAAAGGTCAAGAATTATTAGGCATTATATTTCATTTTTACAATCCCAGAATAAAAGTTCAAAAACCATTTCTAGAAGACTTTCCTCATTGCGTATGTTTTATGAATATTGTGTAGAAGAAGGTGCAATTGATTATAATTTTATGCTTGAAGTTCAAGCACCTAAAGTAGAAAAAAGACTACCCAAACGTATTCATGATGATGAAATAGAGACACTTTTTAAATTGATGGACAAAAAAAAGCCCATTCATTTTAGAAATTTCATTATGTTAGACATACTTTATAGTTGTGGATTAAGAGCGAGTGAACTTGTGTCTTTAAAAATAAAGGATACCAATATAGCTGAACGGACATTTAGAATCTTAGGCAAAGGTCAAAAAACACGTTTAGTACCTTTTACAAAAACGATTGCAAACAATTTATCTCAATATCTAATACATACGCGTGCAGAAATATTGATCAAAACCGGTCAACCCGCAACACCCTATGTTTTTTTATCACGATTAGGGAAAAAGATGACGGTTCGAAATTTAGAAAAAATGGTACAGCAAGTAATTTATCAATCAGGTGAAACGTATCAATTACACCCGCATATGCTTAGACATGCATTTGCTTCAACATTATTATCCCATGGTGCAGATTTAAGAAGTGTGCAAGAGTTACTTGGACATGAACAATTAACATCCACGCAAATCTATACACATTTAGATAATAAAAATATTCAAAAAATGTATCAAAATGCACATCCAAGAATGCAAAAAAACAAGGAGAAATCATGAGAAAATTTGAAAAAGTAAGTTATATGAACGCAGAAGATATTGTGATGCCACAAAGACAAACATTAGATAGTGCTGGATATGATTTATCATCATATGAACGTGTGGTCATAGAACCTAAAACAATTCAACTTGTGCCTACAGGATTAAAAGTTCAATTAGAAAAAGATGAAGTCTTACTTGTGTATCCAAGATCATCGCTTGGTATCAAAAAAGGACTCATGATGAGTAATGGTGTTGGTGTGATCGACAGAGATTATTACAACAATGAAAATAACGAAGGTCATATTATGGTGCCTTTATATAATTTTAAAGATGAACCTGTCGTAGTTGAAAAATTTGAACGTATCGCACAAGGGTTGTTTCAGACCTTTTTAAAGACATCAAATGATCACCCAGTTTCACAAACTCGTCGAGGTGGATTTGGTAGCAGTTCTTAGATAAAAACAGTCGTGATTGGTATGCATTAATGGTTGCATATCCATGTGTTATGTGATATAGTATTTAAGGCTATAAGAAAACACATATGTTGTGTTTCATCATTCGGGTGTCTTTGAAATATAAGATGAATGATGTGAAGCAACATAGAGGTAAAAAAACAAAAAAAGGAGAATTTTATTATGGCAGTCGTTTCAATGAAACAACTATTAGAGTCAGGCGTACATTTTGGACATGCAACACGTCGTTGGAATCCTAAGATGGCACCATATATTTTTACAGCTAGAAATGGCATACACATTATCGATTTAAAGAAAACAGCAGAGGAAATTGAAAGAACATATCAAGCGTTATTTCAAATTATTGCTGAAGGCGGAAAAGTATTGTTTGTAGGTACAAAAAAACAAGCTCAAGAAGCCGTTAAAGAAGAAGCAATTCGCACGGGTCAGTACTATGTTGATCAACGCTGGCTCGGTGGAACACTCACAAACTTTAAAACAATTAAAAAAAGAATTAAACGTTTAAAAGATCTTTATGCAATGGAAAGTGATGGCACGTTTGAAAAACTTCCTAAAAAAGAAGTGTTAGGTCTTGTTAAAGAAAGAGAACGTCTAGAGAAATTCCTCGGTGGTATTAAAGATATGACAAAACTTCCTGAGGCCGTTTTCGTTGTTGATCCTAGTAACGAAATCAATGCAGTTTTAGAAGCAAGAAAATTAAAAATACCTGTGTTTGGTATTGTAGATTCTAACTGTGATCCAGACCTCGTAGATCACATCATTCCAGCAAATGATGATGCGATCCGTGCTGTTAAGTTACTTGTTTGGGTTATGGGTAATGCATGTGTGGAAGCGATGGGTGGTGTCGTAGAGAAATACGAAGATGAAACACCTCAAGAAGCTTCAAGAAGAGACAGAGATGACAAGCCTTCCCCTGGAGCACCTAAAAAAGAAGCTGTACCTAAGAAAGAAGCAGAAGCTGTTGAAGTAAAAGAAGAGACTAAAGTTGCTGAAAAGCCAAAAAAAGAAGCAGCTCCTAAAAAAGAAGTAGAAAAAGAAGTGCCTGCAAGTCAAGTAGATTATGATGCCATGAAAGTATCAGACTTACGTAATCTTGCTAAAGAAAAAGGATTAACAGGATATTCTACCCTTAAAAAAGCAGAACTAGTAGCGTTATTAAAACAAGCATAAGGGGTAATTTACCCCTTTTCTTTCATTAAAATTAAAGGAGATATATATGATTACAGCACAACTCGTTAAAGAACTGCGTGATAAAACAGGCGCAGGGATGTTAGATTGTAAAAAAGCATTAGAAGCAACTGAAGGAGACGTCGCAGCTGCAGTTGACTATTTAAGAGAAAAAGGTATTGCAAAAGCTGCGAAAAAAGCTGATAGAATTGCTGCAGAAGGTTTATGTAATGTTGTTGTTTCAAAAAATGAAGCCATTGTTTTCGAACTCAATTCAGAAACTGATTTCGTTTCTAAAAATGATCAATTTTTAAGTTTACTTGATCAAGTTGGAGAAGCACTCATTAATAGTCAAGTCACCAACACAGAAGAAGCACTTGCGCTAGCGACTAATGGTAAAACCATTGAAGTATTACTAAAAGAAGCAACGGCAACAATCGGTGAAAATATTACATTAAGACGTGTTTCAAGAGTCGTAAAAAACGATGCACAAGGCTTTGGTTCTTACAAACATATGGGTGGACGCATTGTTGCGTTAGTTGTTTTAGATCAAAAAGATGACGATACTGCGAAAGATATTTCAATGCACGTTGCTGCGCAAAAACCACAATACTTAGATCGAAATCAAGTGGATGCTGAAACATTAGAACATGAACGTCATGTACTCACTCAACAAGCACTTGCAGAGGGTAAGCCTGCAAATATCGTTGAAAAAATGATTGTAGGTAGACTTAATAAATTCTTAAAAGAAATTACATTAGTCGATCAGCCATTTGTTAAAGATCCTGATCAAACAGTGTCTCAATATGTCTCATCAAAACAAAACAAAGTTGTATCTTTTTTGAGACTTGAAGTTGGTGAAGGTATTGAGAAAAAACAAGAAGATTTTGCAGCAGAAGTCATGAGTCAAGTTAGAAAATAAATACCGAGGTGAATCATGTATAATCGTATCATAATTAAACTCAGTGGTGAGGCACTCAAAGGGGATGGAATCTATGGTATTCATCCTTTGACAGTTAAAAAGATCGCAACCGAAATAAAAGACATTCACGCATTAGGTGTAGATGTTGGAATTGTTGTCGGTGGTGGTAATTTATGGCGCGGTAAAACAGGTGAAGAACTCGGAATGGATCGTGCGCAAGCAGATTATATGGGTATGTTAGGGACAGTTATGAATAGTTTGGCACTACAAGATGCTCTTGAAAGCATTGAAGTTCCATCGAGAGTCATGACCGTATTACCAATATCAACGGTAGCAGAGCCTTACATCAGAAGACGTGCGATGCGTCATTTTGAAAAGAACCGCGTATTAATATTTGCTGGAGGTACTGGCACACCATATTTTTCAACAGATACAGCTGCTGCATTAAGAGCAGCAGAATTAGATGCTAAAATCATACTCATGGCAAAAAATGGTGTCGACGGTGTCTATGATAAAGATCCTAAGAAACATCAAGATGCAACCATGTATGATGCGCTTACCCAAGAAGATATTCTTGTGAAAAAACTCGGAGTTATGGATCAGACTGCAGCATCCATGTGTCATGAAAATAAAATCGATGTCATTGTATTTAATCTAAATACATCTGGCAATATGAAAAAAGCAGTACTAGAAGAACCTATTGGTACCAAAGTATCATGGGAGGGTTAATATGAATGATCAAGCAGACATTATATTATTAGAAGCTGAAGAAAAAATGAATAAAGCATGTGATATCTTATCGCATGAACTTACGCACATTAGAACAGGACGTGCAAATCCAGGTTTACTTGATGAGATTACAATATCTTACTATGGAACAGATACCCCACTGAATCAAATTGGAAGTATAAGTGTTGTTGAAGGTAACCAACTATACATTAAACCTTATGATAAATCATTATTAAAAGACATCGAACAAGCGATTCATGCATCAACACTTGGTCTTAATCCAATCAATGATGGTACAGGAATTCGTTTGATTTTACCGCAACCAACGGAGCAACGTAGAAAAGAACTTGTGAAAGATGTAGAAAAACATGGAGAGCGTGCAAAAGTTGCTGTTAGAAATATAAGACGAGACGCTAATGATCACATCAAAAAATTAGGACTTACCGAAGATGATGAAAAAGGGTATATAGAAGATGTTCAAACACTCACAAATACATATGTTGATAAAGTGGATGCCCTCATTAAAGAAAAATCATCTGAATTACTTAAAATATAAGGCGTAAGCCTTTTATTTTCTATGAAATAATCATATATTTTCATGTATAATAATTGTGGGAGCATAGATGAAATCAAGCACCGTGCCATCACATGTCGCCATCATTTTAGATGGTAATGGAAGATGGGCTAGTAAAAGAGGCCTGCCACGTTCTCAAGGACATTATCAAGGTGGACAAAACTTATTTACAATTACAAAAGAAATTAGAAAACTGGGAGTGAAAAAACTCACAGTTTTTGCATTTAGTACTGAAAATTGGAAACGTCCAAAAGAAGAAGTTGACTACTTAATGACCAAATCGATTGAAATTTTTGAATCAAGAAAAGAAGAACTTGATCATAAAGTACATTTTATTGGTAGAAGAGATCGTTTACCACAAGGTATGTTGGATTTCATTGCTACCATAGAGAAACAATCAGAAGCATTTGATGATGGATTTGAACTATATATCGCCATTGATTATGGTGGTATTGAAGAGTTAATTCAAGTTGCACAAAGAAAAGATGTTAAAGATGAAACAACATTCAAAAAAGCACTTATGCAACCCCACGATGTGGACTTGCTCATTCGTACAGGTGGAGAAATAAGAATTTCTAATTTCTTGCTAGCGCAAAGTGCGTATGCAGAATTTTATTTTACAAAGACAAATTGGCCTGCGTTTACTAAACGTGAATTACATAAAGCGATGAAACAATATGAAAAAAGACAACGTCGATTTGGTGGTCTATGAAACAAAAAAGACTTATCACTGGCATATTATTGATCTCAATCATCGTACCAATTATTAGCATGCCATCCTTGGTGAATGTATTTGAATTCATCATGGCATGTTTTGTCATTGGGGCATCGATTGAGTTTTTAAATATGTTTGAAAAAGAAGTGCCTTTATCAAAAAGATTTAGGACACT
>CAXRJA010000055.1:0-6534 GCA_964230965.1 Acholeplasmataceae bacterium
GTCATACCACCTGAAATTGATACGATATTTATTCGACTAAAAGATCAAACACTTATTGGATATGACTATCAAAAAATTGAGAAGAAAGTGGTACCCTTATTAACAAAAGTTCCTGGAACGATAGAAGGAACCCATGTTGTATTGAAAAAAGTCACGAATAAATTTTATAAAATTGTTAAAAAAGCACCAATAAAAAATTTCGATAATACATTTAAGTCTATAAGAAGTCTTCAAATATTAGAAAGTGAGCGATAATATGACATCTCTTAATGCGTATATTGATCATACAAAATTAGGGCCAACAGTTTCATTAGAACAAATTGATCAATTGATTCAAGAAGGACTACAGTATCAATTTAAAAGTTTATGTGTGAATACACATTTTGTATCGTATGTATCAAATAAATTAAAAGATTCAAACGTATTAACTTGTACTGTCATTGGATTTCCACATGGAAGTCATACAAAAGGAGCGAAAGCATTTGAAACAAATGAAGCCATTCAAGCAGGTGCTGATGAGATTGATATGGTGATCAATAATACATTTGTAAAAGCAAAAGATTACCAAGAAACATTTGAAGATATAAAAGCAGTAGTAAACGCAGCAAAAGGTAAAACAGTTAAAGTGATACTTGAAACATGTTATTTAACGGATGAGGAAATCATATTTGCATGTCAATGTGCTAAAGATGCAGGCGCAAACTTTGTGAAAACATCAACAGGATTTGGATCTGGTGGTGCGACATTTGAACATGTGAAACTGATGAAACAGACCGTACGAGATGCTTTGGAAGTAAAAGCATCTGGCGGCATTAGAAATAGAGAAGACGCTATGAAGATGATAGAAGCAGGTGCAACAAGACTCGGTACATCCAAAGGCGTAGAAATTATGGAAAACAAGGAGATGTCAAATGCCAACACCACATATTAGTGCACACAAAGATGATATTGCCACTACAGTATTGATGCCAGGAGATCCACTGAGAGCAAAATTTATAGCTGAAACATTTTTGAAAAATGCACGTTTAGTAAATCAAGTAAGAAATATGTTTGCATACACTGGAACTTATAAAGGTAAAAAAGTGACTGTAATGGGTTCAGGCATGGGGATGCCATCAATTGGGATTTACTCATATGAGTTATTTAAATTTTATGAAGTAAAAAATATCATTCGTATTGGATCTTGTGGGGCATATGATCCAAGCTTAAAATTATTTGATGTCATTTTAGTCTCAAAAGCATACTCTGAATCTAGTTTTGCAAAAACAATGGGTATTTCTAATAGACATACACTTCCAGCGTCAAAAACACTTAACAATAAAATTAAGCGTGCAGCAACTCGATTAGATAAAACATTACAGGAAGGTATCATTCATTCATCAGATGTATTTTATCGTCTCAACCATGAGGCTTATAAAGGGATATTTCAAAAACATCAAACGATTGCAGTTGAAATGGAATCATTTGCATTATTTTCAAATGCAAAAGCGTTAAACAAAAAAGCTGCATGTTTATTAACCGTCTCTGATTCTCTTGTAAATCAAGAAGAAACCACCTCTGAACAAAGAGAAAAAGCATTTACAAACATGATGGAAATTGCGCTAGAAAGTATTTAATGACATTATTAATTGACCATTATAAATCTTATTTAATACATATTACGATTGGACATCTATTTCAAAAAGAAATGGATGTTTTTTCGCTTCTTTTAAATCGTTATTTAAAAGCATCACATTCTAAATTTTCATCAAGAAAATCCATCAATGAAGAAATAGAAAATATGTATGGTTTAAAAATGACATTTTATAATACAACAGAAGGAAACCATCTCGTTCACCATTTAAGATGTAAAATGATCAATCCTAAACTTGTAAATGATGACCATCTATTGTATCAAGTACTAACATTTATTGAAGCCATGTTATTTCAAGCTACATTTGAACACGCATCACGATTTGAAGAAGAGAAAAGACGCGTCATTGAACAACTTCAAGCCATTAAAGATGACAAACAAAGATATGCGACATATTTATATGAGGCATCCATTCAAAAATATTACTTAGATACTTATTCACTTGAAGAGAAAATACAAGCGATTGATTCGACATCATTAGAGGATATACAACGCTATTATCACGAAACATTTTTAAAAGGGAATATGCTAGTTTTTGCGACTGGATCTTTTTTTGAAAATGAGAAAATGTTGATTCAACGTGTACTTGGAAAATATGAACAAGGTGAAATAAAACCTACATACTCTCTGCTTCATGTAAACCAAATGGAAGATATTGAAGTTCATCTACCCATTCATCAAGCGATTTTACATTTTGGTTTTCAAACGAATATTGGATATCACGATCCATATAAAACAGCTTTGCAATTGTTTAATGAAATGCTTGGTGGTCATGCCAATAGTCAATTATTTTCTGTCATTAGAGAAGAAAAAGGATTATGTTATTCTATTTATTCATATCTTAATAGTCATCATGGCATTTTATCGATTGCTACTGGTGTGGATGCCGCACGTTTAAAAGATGCTCAAGAGAGTATTCATGATGTCATTGCATCATTTCAACATGATGAGATTTCTGATGAACTACTTGAGCAAACACAATCATATTTAATTCATCAAATCACGACCAACTTAGATAAACAGAGTATTTATATAGAGCGCGCATTACGCAATCATTTGTATACAGAAACATATGATTTGAATAATCGGATTGCATCTATTAAAAATGTTACAAAAGAAGATATTATGTATGTAGCGAATAAACTGAAACCAGTGATGATCCATCGTGTACGAGGTGTTCAATCATGAAATATCATTGGATAGAAAATTATGATGAACATATATATACTTACACAACAAAAAGTGGATTAAAAGTGATTGCAATCAAACATGATGCAATACATACGACTTATGCTGGAGTCGGTATTCCGTTTGGATCGTGTCATTTAATGATCGATCATGAAAATCAACGTTTGCAACTTCCATTTGGATCCGCACATTTTTATGAACATAAAATATTTGCTTCACATACAGGAGATATGTTTTCTAAGTTTGTGGAACTTGGATTAGATCCCAATGCGATGACAACATATGATTCGATGATATATTATTTTTGCGCAACAAAAGATCTTTATAAAGGGATTGATTTATTATTAGAAACACTTGATCACGCTTATTTTACAGAAGAAAATATTGAAAATGAACGTCGTATCATTCAAGAAGAAATCAATATGGACTTAGATGATACGATGACGATGTTGTATCAAAAACTTTATGAAAATTTATTTCATTCACATCCAATTAAATTTGATATTTTGGGTACAACAGAATCAATTAAAAACATCACAAAAAAACAATTATTAGATGTTCATCAAGCAATCGCAAATGATCAATTGCGCACACTTGTAATTACGGGTAATATTGATATACCTAGCTTAGAAAATTATTTAGTTACACTGGATCAAAACCGTCAATTTCAACCTTTGAAGACATCCATGGAAATAAAAGAAGATCCATTAAGCGTAGTCAAGGCATTTGAAATTGTTGAAATGGATATCTCTATTCCGAGAGTAATGCTAGGTATTAAATTTCCTAACAAAATGCCTGAAATAGAATTTCAGAAGATGCAATTAAGTATCTATATTACACTTCATGCACTCATGGGTAACAGCTCAACTTTATATGCGTATTGGTTAGAAAATGGCTATATTAATCAACCGATTCAATTTCACATGACGCATGTTTCAGGTGCAAATCACCTTACAATACACATCCAAACACATGCATGTGAAATGATGGCTAAAGAATTCGAGCATGCGATTAAAAAAGATGTGCAAACTTATTTAAATGAAGCGATATTTCATCGTATAAAAAAAGTATTAATTGCTTCAAACATTTTATCTCTCGATCAACATGAACATAAAATGTTTAATTATATGAGAATGATTTTAAACGGAATATCATTTTATGATGTGATGGATGCAATGCAAGGGATCACTTATAAAGAAGTCCTCTATTATGCAAATATGTTTGCAAAACTTCCATATGCGTTTCTAATCGCAAAAAATAACAAAATTAGCAAAATTTAATCAAATTATAAATCATGATACTTTTAAACAATTCAATGAATGACATTGAATTGTTTTTTTATGAAATCAATCGATAACTTGTGATAGAACTTTTAAAGTACATTTTGACATGATGAATTTAAGTTTATATAATGCGATAAAAAGGAGGAAGTATGTTAAATCAAGTTGTATTGGTAGGGAGACTTACACAGGATGTTGAAACAAGAATTTTAGATGATGGTAAGAAAGTGTCAAATATATATTTAGCCGTTCAAAGACCATTTAAAAACATAGAGGGACAATATGATACGGATTTTGTAAAGTGTAGTGTATGGGAAGGGTTATCAACGCTCATTGAGTCTTATTGTCAAAAAGGTACAATGGTTGCTTTAAAAGGTAGAATTCAGTCATATAAAAAAGAAATTAATGAATCAAACATTACAATGATGGAGGTGATCGCTGAGAGAATAAGTTACCTTAAAGATACAAAGGAAGATTACCAAAAAAAAGCTAAAAAAGATACGTAATTCCATCATTTATTCACCTTATTTATGCTATAATATAGCGTAAGGAGCATACATAAATGATAGATTTTAAACGAGAAGTTTCAAAAAGAAAGAATGTATTAATTTCAGACTTACAGCAGTTGATTCAAATAAAATCTGAGTTAACTTCATTTGATCCTAATAGAAAAAATGCTCCATTTGGAGAGGATATTCAAAAAGCATTTGAATGGTTTTTATCTTTAGCAAAAAAAGATGGTTTTGATGTCGTGAATGTTGATGGTTATGGTGGTCACATTCAATTCGGCTCACAAGAAACATTTGTTGGAAGTATTGGTCATTTAGACGTTGTACCAGCTGGAAATGGATGGAAGTTTGATCCATACGGTGCGATTATCCAAGATGGAAAGATGTATGGACGTGGAACGAGTGATGATAAAGGTCCAACCATGGCGGTTTATTATGCAATGAAAATTCTTAAAGATCTCAATCTTGATTTAAATCATCGCATTAAACTAATCATTGGTAATGATGAAGAAACAGCATGGCGCGGTGTGGATCGTTATTTTGAAGTTTATCCTGAAGTTCCTGTATCAGGTTTTATACCAGATGCAGATTTTCCACTCATTTATGCGGAAAAAGGTATTTCTAGAATACAAGTTAAAGGTACTTTAGAAGATACTGACATTATAGCATTTAATGGTGGTTCTAGAGATAACATGGTGCCAGATTTTGCAAAAGTTGTCTTGAAAAATAAAAAGCCTTACGATGTATTATTTAATACGTATTTAAAAGTACATGGGTTCCAAGGTCGTACATTCATTGAGAATGACACCATTGTCTGTGAGATACACGGAAAAAGTGCGCATGGTTCTCTTCCTCAAGAAGGAATTAATGCGATTGATCTTTTAATGCAATTTTTAATTGAAAATGAAAAATCCGACTTTACTCAGTTATATGACACATATTTCATTCATGACTTATACGGTAAAAAATTAGGTGTGTATCATCAAGATGATGAAATGGGACCAACAACCAATAATATTGGTGTCATGACAATTCAGAATCATAGATATGACATTAGTTTAAACTATAGATATCCTCATGGTATTGAATTTGATGATGTGATTCAAACATTAAAAGCGACTTTGATGACATCAACAATAGAAGTAGATCATCACAAAGCTTTATTATACAATGATCCTAAAAGTCCTCTTATCAAAACATTAACATCAGTGTATCAAAAATACACAAATGATACTAAAAACAAACCTTTCTCAATTGGTGGTGGGACATTTGCGCGTTCTATGCCGAATGTTGTTGCATTTGGTGCACATTTTCCTAATACGCCAACATACATTCATCAACCAGATGAATATATCGATATTGAAGAATTATTACTTGCTACTGCAATTTATGCAGAAGCGCTTTATAAGTTGGCAACGCAATGAAGCAGTATCATGATTTAGTGGCCTATGTCTTTAAACATGGTCATAAAAAAGAAGATCGAACTAAAACTGGAACTATTTCAACCTTTGGGTATCAAATGCGTTTTGATTTATCAAAGGGTTTTCCATTATTAACTACGAAAAAAGTATTTTATAAAGCGATTATTTATGAATTGCTTTGGTTTATTAAAGGTGATACCAATATAAAATATTTAGTTGATCGTGGCGTAAAAATATGGAATGAATGGCCATATGAGAATTTTAAAAAACACGAAGATTATCAAGGTGAGAGCTTAGAAACATTTGTTGAAAAAATCAAACATGATGACATTTTTGCAAAAAAGCATGGTGATCTTGGACCAGTTTATGGTGCACAATGGCGAAATTTCAATGGTGTGGATCAATTGGCAGAAGTGATCAATCTTATCAAACATCAACCGAATTCCAGAAGGATGATTTTATCTGCTTGGAATCCAGCAGAAATACATAATATGTCTTTACCG
>CAXRJA010000056.1:0-20952 GCA_964230965.1 Acholeplasmataceae bacterium
CCGATCTATGTGTTTCTAATTGTATTACAGAATAATAGCGAAAACCAATATCTGTATTTAGGTTTTGGTATTTTAGCGTTACTATTATCCGCAACGATGATTTTTTCATTTTTTTCCGCTCAAATGAGAGAAAAAATCAAACGATTAAACCATAGAATTGAATTATGGAGCCGAGTTTCCTATCATGTAAATCAAGTGGGGGATGAATTATTTAATCAATTACCAATCGCAATGATTGCATTAGATGATAATAAGGATATTCGTTTTGCAAATACTTTTGCAAAAGAAAAGATTTCTCAGCGCATGATGAACAAACCAATAAGCGAAGTGTCTGAGTTTTTATTTGAACAAGTTAAAAATAGAGTGACTGAATTTAGATATACACACAATGATCTTATATTTGAAGTTTATTTTAAACCAGAATTTAATTTTATTTATATGTTTTTAGCAACAGATCTTGTGTTACTAGAACAACAATATCAAAATCATTTACCTGTGATGTTATTAATGTCTCTTGATTATGTTGATGAGTCATTAGCAAGTTTACCAGTATCTGAACAATCAACGCTTAAAGGACAATACTTAGGGACGATTGCGGATTGGGCAAATCAATATGAAGCGTATTTACAACAACTTTCAGATAATAGAATTATTGCCTTTACAACAAGAGAAAAATTAAATGATATGATGCAACATCAGTTTAAGATATTAGATGACGTTAGAAAAATTTCTGAGAAACATGATGTCCGTGTGACATTATCTATGGGTGTTGCCTCTTGGGATACACCATATGAATCTCTTGGCGTTTATACACAAAATGCGATAGAGCTTGCAGAAAAGCGAGGTGGGGATCAAGCAGTCATCAATATTCAAAATCAAAAGATTGCCTACTTTGGTGCAACAAAAGAATCTGTTTCAAGTAATAGTCGCGTGAATGCGAGAATTCAAGCTCAATCTATGAAGCAATTATTTCAAACAAGTGATAGTGTCTATATCATGGGACACAAACGTGCAGATTTAGATGCATTAGGTGCCATGCTTGGTGTATACCAAATGGCAAAGACTGTGCAACATAAGTCATTCATTGTTGCACCTGATGATGAACTTGATCCCACGGCACTAAAAGTGTTTAAAGAATTAATACAATCAAATGAAGATCCACGCATAACGCTAGAATCTATTCAAATATCAGATAAATCAGTGCTTGTCATTGTCGATACACAATCTAAACAATTACTTGTTGATGCATCAATCATTGACAAAGTTGAACATATTGTGATTATTGACCATCATCGTGCAAGTGATGATGCAGTCACATCTGATAGCAGCTATATAGAACCATATGCATCTTCTACTGTTGAACTTGTGATGGATGTGTGGTCATTTTATGAAACATTGATCGAAATTGAATTTGATCCATTATATGCAACGATCATGTATGGTGGTTTGGTCGTAGATACCAATCAATTTACATTACGTACAGGACCCAGAACGTTTGAGGTTGCTGGTAAACTTAAAGAACTTGGTGCGGATATTTCAAAAGTTCATGGATGGTTAAAAAAAGATTTCAATAAAACAAAACATATTTTTGATTTAATTGCGAAAGCACAAGTCGTTGAAAATCACTTTATTATTTTAAAAGATGAAACGACCTACGTTGATCGCGTGCTTCTTGCCCAAGCAGCTGAAGCTGCTTTAGAAATTGAACACATTGATGCTGTCTTTGCAGTTGGCTATGTCAGAGAAGGTGTTGTAGGTGTCTCTGCAAGATCAACAGGACAGATCAATGTTCAAATCTTTATGGAGTTTTTTGGAGGAGGTGGACACTTAACAAGTGCTGCAGTCCAAAAAGAAGCTAATATTGAGGACATGATGGATGCGATTAAACAAAAAATATTGTTAGAATACGGAGGACAAGATCAACCTATGAAAGTGATATTATTAGAAGATGTTAAAGGACGTGGCAAAAAGGATGATGTCATTGAAGTTGATGGTGGATATGGTCAGTTTTTATTGACACAGAAAAAAGGTATCCTTGCAAATGATGAAAACTTAAAAGCATTACATGATCAACAAAAAAAAGCTTTTGAAGCACAGCAAAAACATATTGAACTGATGAAAACATTAAAACAAGAAATTGATCACAAACACATCAAACTCACGATTCAAGTAGGAAAAGATGGTAAATTATTTGGTGCGATTACTACCAAGCATATTGTGGAACAATTTGAAAAAGATCATGGTATTACTTTAGATAAAAAGAAAGTAGAATTATCATCGGATATTAATTCAATTGGTATTTATACAGTGACAGTACACTTACATAAAGATGTGGACGCACAATTTGAAGTCCATGTTGAAGAAGAGAAGAAGGTTTGATTATGGCAGCAAAAACGTTACCCCATCACTTAGATGCAGAACAACGTATCTTAGGCATATTATTTTTAGATCCAAAAAAGATGGCATCCGTCACAGATTTGTTAAAGACCTCCGATTTTTTTGATGCAAATCATCAGCACATATATGATGCAATGAAACAATTAGATGATCAATCAAAAACTATTGATTATGTAAGTGTTGGTGCCATTTTAAGAGAACAACGTGTTTTAGAATCATCTGGAGGACTCGATTATTTATATAGTTTGGCCGAAATGATTCCATCCACATCACACTTAGATACCTATGTTGAAATGATTAAAGAGGCTTCATTAAAAAGAGAAATTATTGATTTTGCCTCACAAGTCATTGAGCATGGATATGGTAAAGATATGGACGTCACTGAATATGTCGATTATGCAGAAAGTGGTATTTTTGAAATATCAAAAAGAAGAAAGGCATCTTCATTTGCTACATTATCTGAAATTACAAAAGAAGTAAAAGAAGTTTCAGAACGAAATGCTAACAAACAAGGAATTACGGGGTTGATGACAGGCTATAAAAATTTAGATGAATTGTCGGCTGGATTACAACCGGAAGAACTGATTATTTTGGCGGCAAGACCTTCAATGGGTAAAAGTGCATTTGCGATGAATGTTGCCATGAATGTTGCAAAAAGAAATCAGCAAGGAAAAGCAAATGTTGCCATCTTCAGTTTAGAGATGAGTAATCCCCAACTTGTTTCTCGTATGCTTTCAACTGAGGCGAACATAAAAAATACACGTATAAAGACTGGGAATTTAACAACGAAAGAATGGCAATATTTCGAAAGTGGGATGCAATCTCTTAATCAATTAAATGTTCATTTTGATGATTCTGGTTCTGTTTCAGTATTAGATATACGTGCAAAATGTCGTAAACTTGCACAAGAAAAAGGATTAGATTTTGTTGTGATTGACTACTTACAACTCATTAAGTCCGATAAGAGAAGCGGCAATAGACAAGAAGAAGTTGCAAATATTTCTCGAAGTTTAAAACAAATGGCAAGAGAGCTTAAAATTCCAGTCCTTGCACTTTCGCAGTTATCTCGTGAAGTTGAAAAAAGAGAAGATAAAAAACCGATTCTTGCAGATTTAAGAGAATCAGGAAGTATTGAACAAGATGCAGATATTGTCATGTTTTTATATCGACCTGATTACTACAAGAAATCTGATGATGGTACTACGGGGGAAGTTGAACTCATTATTGCTAAAAATAGACAAGGGATTGCGGGTGTTTCTAGATTCTTTAGATTTGACACTGAATACTCTCGATTTGTCGCTCAAGAAAATCGATTAGAAGAATATAAACCAAATGAATAAGACTCTTTATAGAGTCTTTTTATTTGCTCTAAATCAATGAGAATAGTTCGAATAAAGATAAAAACATGATACAATAAAATAGGTGATAACATGTACGATAGACTCGATTTAATTAAAAAACAATACAATGAGATTTTATTAAAACTTCAAGCATCGAATGTTGATATGAAAGAGATGAAAGATCTCTTAAAAAAACAAAGTGAATATGCGAAAATCGTGGAAGTATACGATACATTTTTATCGATATCTGATGCACTAAAGCAAACAGAAACATTGATCAATGAAGAAAAAGATCTAGAGCTTATAGAAATGGCTGAACTAGAATATCAGTCTTTACAAGAGAAAAAAGATGCACTAGAGGCATCTTTAAAAATACTATTACTTCCTAAAGATCCTAATGATGATAAAAATATTATTATGGAAATTAAAGGTGCTGCCGGCGGTGATGAAGGAAACATATTCGCTGGGGATTTATTTCGTTTATACTATAAGTATGCAGAAGCAAATGGGTTTAAAATTGAATTACTAAATGCCATGGAAGGTGCTATGGGTGGGTATACATCTATTGAATTCATGATTTCAGGTAAAGGTGTGTATTCATTATTAAAATATGAATCAGGTACACATCGTGTCCAACGGGTTCCTGAAACAGAATCTCAAGGTCGTATTCATACCTCAACTGCAGTTGTTTTGGTCATGCCTGAAGCTGAAGAAATAGAAATCGATGTCAAATGGGATGATATCAGAGTCGATACATTTAACTCAAGTGGACCTGGTGGGCAATCCGTGAACACCACAAAAAGTGCGGTGAGACTCACACATATTCCAACGAATATTGCAGTTGCATGTCAAGAAGGTAAATCTCAACACGAAAATAAAGACAAAGCATTTAAGTTACTTAAAGCGCGTATTTATGATTCTATTTTACAAGAACAATTATCAAAAGAAGAACAAGCGCGAAGAGAACTCATTGGTCGTGGCGACCGTTCAGAGAAAATTAGAACATACAATTATCCTCAAAACCGTATTACAGATCATCGTATTGGACTCACACTACAACGTTTAGATGCAGTCATGGATGGCAAATTAGAACTTGTGATTGAACCACTGATTAATGAATTTCAAAAACGCCAAATTGCTGGTAATTTATGACCTATAAAACACTTATTGATCACTATGAATCATTATGTGAAAAAGAAGGCAAATCTGTTTTTGTAGTAAAATATATGATCATGGAGCTTTCTCGTTTAAAACCTCATGCATTTTACACGGCATTAAATGATTCTTTAGAAGAAGCATTTACTCGAAAAGTAGAACATGCGATGCATCGATATATTTATGACCATATACCTGTAGACTATATATTAGGATATCGTTACTTTTATGGTCATAAATTTCATGTCAATGAGGATGTTTTAATTCCAAGAAACGAAACAGAAAAGCTTGTTGAACACGTCATGATATTTCTAGATAATATGCAAAAACCAGTTTCCTTATTAGATCTTGGAACTGGATCTGGATGTATTGGACTTATATTAAAAAAAGAAGTAGAAGATATTACAGTGACATTAGCAGATATTAGTTTCAAGGCATTAGATGTTGCAAAGCGTAATGGAGCATCTCTGGAAGTTGATGTGCATTACATTCAATCAGATTGGTTTTCAAACATCAATCAAGTTTTTGATGTCATTGTTTGTAACCCACCTTATATTCCAGATAATGAAACCATTGGAGATACGGTAGATAAAGAACCAAACCTTGCATTATTTGGTGGTAAAACTGGTCTTGAACACTATGAAACTGTGATTGCACAGTCAAAAGCGTATTTACAATCAGATGGAATGATGGCATTTGAGCATGGTTTCAATCAAAAAGAAGCGTTACATCAAATCATTTTAACTCATTATGAAGATGCATCAATTGTGACACTTAAAGATTTTGAAGACAAAGATAGAATGACGTTTTTTAGTCCAAACAACAAAAGACTTATAAAAGAGGTATTACAATGACCATAGTTATTGGAAATGATCATGCTGGTAAAGAATTAAAGTTTGATATTATCACGTATTTACAATCTAAAGAGTTCGAAGTTATCAATGTTGGTACGGATGACGATATTTCAGTGGATTATCCTGATTATGCATCAAAAGTTGCAACATATGTCTTAGATAAAAAAGCAGATTTGGGCATTTTGATTTGTGGTACTGGTATTGGTATGAATATTGCTGCCAATAAATTTAAAGGTATTCGCGCGGCAAATATTTATGATAAACAAACCGCTCGTCTTGCTAAAGAACATAATTTTGCCAACGTGATTACATTTGGTGCACGTACGCATGTGAAAGAACAAGTGTTTCATTTATTAGATACATTTATGATGACAGAATTTGAATCAAGACATCAAAAAAGAATTGATAAAATTAATGAAATAGAGGGGATATAATGTCAAAAGTAACAGTATTAAAACATCCATTAATAGATCACAAAATGTCACAAGTAAGAAATGTTAATACGAATACAAAAGCATTTAGAGAAACAGTGTCTGAGATTGGGGCTCTTATTACATACGAAATTACAAGAGACTTTAAAACCAAACCTGTAGATATAGAGACACCGATGGCAAAAATGACGGCATATGAACTTGAAAAACCTGTTGTTATTGTACCGATATTAAGAGCAGGCTTAGGAATGGTAGATGGCATACACAATATTATTCCTACTGCGAAAATTGGACATATTGGATTGTATCGAGATGAAGAAACTTTGGAACCTAAAGCATACTATCAAAAATTCCCTAAAACAATACAAGAAAGTGTTGTTTTAGTTGTTGATCCGATGTTAGCGACAGGGGGTTCAGCTTCTTATGCTATTCAAGTTTTAAAAGAAGCGAAAGTCAAAGATATTCGTTATGTTGGACTTGTTGGTTGTCCAGAAGGTGTACAAAGACTTCAAGAAGATCACCCCGAAGTCAATATTTACTTAGCTGCATTAGATGAAAAACTAGATGAAAATGGCTATATTGTACCTGGCTTAGGAGATTGTGGGGACCGTTTGTTTGGAACGAAATAAACTCAAAACAGGTATGACACTATATGTGTTAATCATCCAATTATTTATGACAATTATAGGTCTTTCTTTTTTAGGGGTATATATCGGCTCTAAAGTGGATCCTGAGAGTAATCGTATGATGATGTATGGTGCGATTGGTTTATTTATTGGTATTTTTTTAAGTTTTGTGACGTTGTTCCAATTTATAAAAAGTGAGGCAAAGCGTGAAAGACGAACATAAAATTGCATTTGTTGCGATTGGTTATGGCATTGTACTGTCAGTTGTAACGTATATTTTTTATCCTGATTTTGTTACTTGGGCAATGCTTGGTGCGCTTACGGCACTTTTTAATCATAGCCAAATGCTCCAAATCACAAAAGGTAATCATGTGAAAATAAATCAATTAGCCACACATTTAGTGACAAGGTTTTTACTGTATGTTATTATGATTGTAATCGCTTTCTTTCAACTTCGTGAGTCTCAAGATGCCCTTATTACTGCATATATCATTTTACTTTTAGGGTTTTCTTCGATTAAAATAAGTACGTGGATATATGCGTTACCAATATTTAAAAAGACATCCACCGAAAACAAGGATGAATCATGATGGATTATGTAGTGAGTTTACCTGGATATTTTTATACATCAATTGGAATTATGGCTTTTATTGCCATTCTTTTAGCTATTGTAGGGAACAAAGTATCTAAGCTTGATCCAGGGTCAACACCCAATCGATTTTTAACATTTTTTATTGCTTTTGTAAAAATGTTTAATGACATGATCAAAGGGTATGTTGGTAAAAATTGGCGCGTGCTATCCCCACTTGTTTTAACACTCGCGATTTATGTTTTTGTTTCTAATGTATCCGGTATGTTTGCACTTGATGCACCGACAAAATATACAGCGATCACCTTTAGTTTATCTATATTTGCTTTTTTGATTATACAAATTACAGGCATTATTAGTTCTAGATGGGGACATTTACTTGGACTTTTAAAACCCTTTGCACCCATGTTACCTTTAAATTTAATCGGAGAAGTCACACCCATTATTTCTATTGCGTTGCGTTTATTTGGTAATATTATATCTGGTGCTGTTTTCTTAGTTTTAATTTACCGATTTACAGGCTGGTTATCGGTATCCATTGCACCAGCATTTCACCTCGTGTTTGATGTTGGCTTTGGACTTATTCAAGCATTAGTTTATGTATTATTAACCGTGATTTTTACATCTTCAAAAATTGATGAAAAAGATTTTTTATAAAAAAAGGAGAAAACAATGTTAGATTCAATCTTTAATGTTTTGGTGCCAATCTTAGAGGTCGTACCAAACGAATTATATGCAAAAGCATTTGCATACATCGGTGCGGGTATTGCCGTGCTTACAGGGTTAGGGACTGGTATTGGTCAAGGGATTGCAGCTGCAAAAGCAGTTGAAGCTGTCGGTCGTCAACCTGAAGCATCAGGTAAAATTTTAACAACCATGATCATTGGTCAGGCAGTAGCCGAAACAACAGGTCTTTATGGATTGTTAATTGCATTCATATTAATTAACGTTCAACCATAATACAACGTGCAAGAAATATTCGAAGAAGTTTCAGCGATTATTGATGCTGGACTCAATTCAGTCATTACCAATCCCGATATTGTTATATTAAACATTGTCGCACTTATAGTTACAGCCATTGTTGTTCGTAAGTTTTTTTGGTCAAAAATTACTAATTTTTTAGACAAACAACAATATGCGCTTACTGAAGCTTTACAAGAGGCTGAATCGCAAAAACAACAAGCCATTCAACTTCAAGAACAATCAAAAGCTGATTATCATAAGATGCGAGAAGAAACACAAGCATTAAAACAAAAACTTGAAAAAGAAGCAAAACTTCAAGCAGAAACTGTTCTTTCACAAGCAGAAAAAGAAGCATCGAGAAAATTAGAACAAGCAGAAAAACAAATTGCTTATGAAGTCACACAAGCTCAAGAAGATATTAAACAATCGATAAAAACGATTGCTTTTACTGCTGCAAAGAAAATTGTGTCTAAAGAAATTGATGAAACAACACATCAACATTTAATTGATGAAGCAATCAAAGAAGGCATGAAGCATGAAAGTTAAGCATGCTGTTTTAGCCTTGTATGACATTGCTTTGGAAAACGATACGTTAGAGAAAGTAATTAAATCTTTAGAAAACGTGAATGTATCTTTGAATGAAGAAATCATCAATTATTTAGATGCGCCAACAGTTGATATGAAAGATAAACAACATGTACTTGATACTTTTCAAGTAGATTCATATACAAAAGGACTTCTCAATAATTTGTTGAAGTATCGTCAAATACATCAATTTGATAGCATTTATAAAACATGGAGCTCTCATTTAAGAGAATTAAATAAAGTGTATTTTATTGATGTATATGTTGCAAAAAAACTTACATCTCAACAAAGAAAAACATTAGAAAAGCAGCTTACGACATATTTTCAAGCCTCTCAAGTTGTCATTCAAGAGCATTTAGAACCAAATGTGATGGGTGGTATTAAAATCATGTATCAAAAACAAACATTAGACCATACTGTCCTTGAACAGTTTCAACAAATGGAAATGATGGTTTAGGAGAATCATATGGCAAATTTAAAAGTAAAAGAAATGACAGAAGTTATTAAAAAACAAATCGAAGCATATACGAAAGATACGAAGCTTGAAAGCATTGGGTCTGTTTTAAGCGTAGGGGATGGCATTGCGATCGTCTATGGTTTAAAAGATGCCATGATGGGAGAGTTACTCGTTTTTCCACACAATGTTACAGGGCTTGTATTTAACCTCGAAGAAGATGCTGTAGGTGTTATTTTACTTGGTCAATCCCATCTTGTTAAAGAAGGTGACCTTGTGAAAACCACTGGTAAAATCTTTGAAGTTCCTGTAGGGGATGCGTTATTAGGACGCGTTGTGAATCCTTTAGGACAACCTCTAGACGGCAAAGGTGTTATTGATACAAAAGAAACCATGCCTGTTGAAAGAAAAGCTTATGGTGTCATGCAACGTCAAGCAGTCGATACACCAATGGAAACAGGAATCAAAGTGATTGACGCACTCGTACCAATTGGTAGAGGGCAAAGAGAGCTTATTATTGGTGACCGTCAAACAGGAAAAACAACGCTTGCAATTGATGCCATTATCAACCAAAAAGGGAAAAACATGTTATGTGTCTATGTTGCAATTGGTCAAAAAGAGTCTACCGTTTCTGCACTTGTTCAAGAATTAGAAGAACTTGATGCACTTGATTATACAATTGTCGTGAATGCTGGTGCCTCACAAGAAGGAACACTGTTATACTTAGCACCATTTGCTGGTGTGACCATGGCAGAGTACTTTATGGCTCAAGGAAAAGATGTATTAATTGTATATGATGATTTATCAAAACATGCGGTTGCTTATCGCGAGTTATCGTTATTATTAAGACGTCCACCTGGTCGTGAAGCGTATCCTGGAGATGTGTTTTATTTGCACTCAAGATTACTTGAACGTGCTGCAAGATTATCACCAGAATTAGGAGGAGGGTCTATTACTGCACTTCCTATCATTGAAACGAAAGCAGGGGATATTTCAGCATATATTCCTACGAATGTGATTTCCATTACAGATGGTCAAATATTTTTAGAATCTGAATTATTTTACTCAGGTATTCGTCCTGCCATCAATGCTGGACTTTCGGTATCACGTGTTGGTGGTGCTGCACAATGGAAAGGTATGAAAAAAGTTGCAGGAACGATTCGTATTAATCTTGCCAATTATCGTGAACTCGAATCATTTGCACAATTTGGTAGTGATTTAGATCCATCTGCAAAAAGACGTTTGGAACGAGGCCGTAAAACCGTTGAATTATTAAAACAAGATGTGCATCAAATCGTCGATATGCCATCACAAATTGTTTCTATTTATGCTTTATCCAATGGTTACTTGGATGATGTTTCTTTAGAACACATACAAACATTTGAAAAAGAAATTCAATTAGGATTAAAAAATGATTCAGCAGGTCAAAAAATTCATCAAACTTTAATGGAGACAAAAACGTTACCTAAAGAAGCAGATTTGAAAGCATTTATCAACGCACGTAAGAAGGTAATCTAGTGAATTTAAAAGAAATTAAAGGTCGTATTAAAGCGGTTAAAAAAACAGGCAATATCACAAAAGCCATGGAAAGTATTGCGCTATCTAAATTAAAAGGTGCAACAAAAGTTTTTGATGATGCCGTCTTGTACGATCAACAATTTAAAACAATTTTTAAACAATTCGCTTCTCACAGTGAAGAAGCTTCTATTTTTACGGATCTTCCGAGAGGAAATAAAAAGTTATTTATTCTTGTAACAAGTGATCGCGGACTTGCAGGTCCTTATCATAATCACATCTTTAAAAGGTTGGAGCAAGATATTGTCTCAGATGA
Source organism: Acholeplasmataceae bacterium (assembly GCA_964230965.1). Lineage (GTDB taxonomy): Bacteria > Bacillota_I > Bacilli_A > Acholeplasmatales > Acholeplasmataceae > UBA8290. The sequence goes on from CAXRJA010000056.1 coordinate 11,226, forward strand.
TTATGTTCTACCCATTGGAAAAAAAGGGTTTCAATTTGTCAATAAGCGTGGCTATAAAAACATTTTAAAAGATATGGTTTTAAACAGAGACAATATCAAAACATTTGATTACAACAGACTCGCAACACTTGTCATTCAATTGTTCCAAGAAGGGGCATTTGACAGTGTATGGCTCGCTTATAACAAACATGAATCCATTTCAAGTCATGATTCTAGCATAGAGATGATACTACCGATTGATTTAGAAGATACGAAGAAACAAGAAACACACATTATTGAAACACAAGATGAACAATTATTTATGAAACTTATGGTGAATTATGTTCAATCGATGTTATTACAAGGTCTTGCTAATGCAAAATTATCGGAGCATGCATCGCGTATGATTGCAATGAAAAATGCGACAGATAATGCAAAAGAAATTGCATCTAAATTAGAAATTGTTTATCACCGAGCAAGACAACAATCAATTACAAGTGAACTCATTGATGTTATCAATGGTTCGAATGTATAGGAGGACGACATGAAAGGAAAAGTCGTACAAGTTATTGGACCAGTCGTAGACGTATATTTTGAAAAAGACTTACCACAAATATATGATGCATTGGTTGCAACGTTAAATAAAGACAAATCAATTACATTAGAAGTTGCCTTACACTTAGGGGATCATATTGTGCGTACAATTGCATTAGAACCTACAGAAGGTTTAAAAAGAGATGCTGTTGTCGAGGCAACGGGTAAACCGATTGCAGTCCCTGTGGGTGATGCGATATTAGGTCGTATGTTTAATGTTTTAGGGGATCCGATCGATGATCAACCATTAGATACTAAAAATATTGAAACAGCACCAATTCATAGAGATGCGCCTAAATTTGAAACATTATCTTCAGAAGTTGAAATTTTAGAAACTGGGATTAAAGTTATCGATTTATTAGCACCATATATTAAAGGTGGTAAAATTGGTCTTTTTGGTGGTGCTGGTGTTGGTAAAACCGTACTTATCCAAGAACTTATTCACAACATCGCACAAGAATACGATGGTATATCCGTGTTTGCTGGTGTTGGTGAACGTACAAGAGAAGGAAATGACTTGTACATGGAGATGAAAGACTCTGGGGTACTTAAAAATACTGCACTTGTTTTTGGTCAAATGAATGAGCCACCTGGGGCACGTATGCGTGTCGGACTCACTGGACTTACGATGGCAGAACATTTTAGAGATAAAAAGAAACAAGATGTGTTATTGTTTGTTGATAATATTTTCCGTTTTATTCAGGCAGGTAGTGAGGTTTCAGCCTTATTAGGTAGAATGCCTTCAGCAGTTGGATATCAACCGACATTAGCAACGGATATGGGACGTCTGCAAGAACGTATTACATCAACAAAAGATGGTTCGATTACATCGATTCAGGCGGTTTATGTACCTGCAGATGACTATACCGATCCAGCACCTGCAACGGTATTTTCACATTTAGACGCAACAACTAATTTATCACGTAAACTCACGGAGATTGGGATTTATCCTGCAGTTGATCCACTTGCATCGACATCACGTGCTCTTGCACCACATATCGTTGGTGAAGAACACTATGATACTGCAAGAAAAGTTCAAAAAATGATTCAACGTTATCAAGAATTATTAGATATTATTGCGATTTTAGGTATGGATGAATTGACAGATGAAGATAAATTGACTGTGCATCGTGCAAGACGTCTTCAAATTTTCTTATCTCAAAATATGCATGTCGCCGCACAATTTACAAACGTCCCTGGTGTTTTTGTACCACTTAAAGAAACGATTCGTGGATTTAAAGAAATTATTGAAGGTAAACATGATGATTTACCTGAAGAAGCCTTCCAAATGGTTGGAACCATTGATGAAGCCATCGAAAAAGCTAAAAAACTACAAACGGAGTCATAATTGAAAGTTGATATCAAATCTGTCTTTGGAGATCAATATAATCAAGAAGTTGAGTATGCCGTGATCACCAATCAAGATGGAGAAATTGCAATTTTAAAAGATCATATTCCTATCCTTTTATCAATTGAAGAAGGATATATTCGTATGCAATCTGAAACAAACACAATGATTTGTTATGTTCTTCAAGGTTTTTTAGAGTTTTCTAATAATACATTGACAGTTGCTGCATATGATATTAGTGTTTCTAACACACTTGAAACAGCAAAAGAAGCGTTATTAAAAGATAAACATCATAGGGAACAACTTGCGAAAGAAGAAAATGTTGATTTTTCTAAACTTGAACGAGATTTATTTAATCACTTAAAGGATGTGAAAGCTGGGAAAGTATGATTGAATATATTCTTTATATCACATCCATGCTCGTTTTTTTCTTTATCAATTTGCGCATCTTACAAGCACTTCATATTGAAAATAAATTTGAGAAAATGAAGCTTTGGGAAATCAAAACTGCATATTTTATGATCGCACTTGTGATTGCACATGTACTAAGTGAGATGATACTTAGAATTGCATCTTTATCACTGCTCATATAAAAAGCCCTCGGGGGGCTTTTTTTATACATATAATTGTTGAATAAAAGTGATTTGTTGAATCTCATATAATTGAGATTTGATCGTTTTTATATCATGCGTCGTTTGGAGATGTATTTGAACTTGATTTGTAAAACTCTCTTGAACGATTTGACCTAATGATTCAATGCGTCGTTTTATTTTATGATACAAATCATAAGTGAGTGTAATATCAAATAATTGATACAAAGTTAAAGTATCATAGGTTGTATGTTTGAGTGTTTCATAGGCTGTATCTCGGTAGGCTTTAGTGAGTCCTGATGCACCTAACAATACACCGCCAAAATAACGTATCACCACACACAATGTATGGGTTACTTTTGATTGTATGAGTGCCTCTAAAATGGGTTTTCCTGCGGTATGTTTAGGTTCACCATGATCATCAAATCCTTGATGTGTGTCATCAATAAGGTATCCATAACAAAAATGATGTGCTTTAGGATGTTCTTTTTTTAATTGATGTAGCACAATTGAAATATCATCTTTATGAGAAATATCAAAGCACTGACCAATAAATCTAGATTTAGAAACAATATGTTCAATGGGTGGATTGTCTTTCATTCGAATCATAGACACCTCTTTAAATCTATGTTATCATAGGAAAGGAATATAAGTGATGTTTTTATTACTTAACAAAGGAACATTATGGGAACTATTCAACACGCAAAAGAAATCATTAAAACATTAAAATCAGAAGGATACGAAGCATATATTGTTGGTGGTGCTGTAAGAGACCATCTTTTAGGATTAAAACCTGTAGATTTTGATATCACAACAAATGCAAAACCGAATCAAGTGATGGCATTATTTGATGCACGTGCCACAGGATTTAAGTATGGAACCATTACGGTTCTTAAAAATCCTTATACATATGAAGTGACAACCTATCGTACGGATGGTCCATCAGAAGATCAGCGTCACCCTGATTATGTCTATTTTGGTACATCTCTTGAAGAAGATGTCATGCGTAGAGATTTTACGATCAATGGACTACTTATGGATGAACATCTAAATATAAATGATTTTGTTTCAGGACAAGAAGATATCATCAAACGTACCATTAAAACAATTGGCGATCCTTATTTGAGATTTTCAGAAGATGCGTTACGTATATTAAGAGCGATTTATTTTCAAGGGAAACTTCATTTTACAATCGATCCTCTCACGTTAGAAGCAATGCGTAAAATGGGTGCCTTAATCCAGCAACTATCAAATGAACGCATCATAAACGAAATCATTAAAATCATTAAAACCAATCATCAACTACAAGCATTTGAAACCATGCTTCAATTATCTTTACATCACCATATTGCAGGTATTGAAAAAACAGTAGAAACGATTGTTGAAAAGAAAAAATCAATTACAACAGACACATTTTTTACAGTATGTTTTTATAACGATTTAAAAACCATGCAAACATGGAAGTTTTCTAATCAACAAAAACATAAATATCAACAAGCAGCAGAGCTTTCTAAATCACATATCAAACTGAATGCAACACATCTATTTGAATATGGATTAGAAATTGTCAAACTTGCTGCAAGAACTCAAAGTTATTTATACGGCACTAATTATGCCATGAATAAGTTAGAATATATGTATGCACACTTACCGATAAAGAGCCATGTAGATTTGAAAATGAAAGCATCTGAGATGATGGCACTTTCTCACAGAAAAGCAGGTGCATGGATTAAAGAAGTTCAAGAAGACATGGTTAAAAAAATTTTAACCCATGAACTTAAAAATGATCGTTCGTCATTGTTTATGTATTTTAGAGAGACCTATCTGAAAGGAATGCAAAATGAGTAATTCAAGTAATCAACCTACTTTGTTTGTAGGAAAAGTAGATAATATTAATCGTGGTGAACATTTCAAAAATGTAACGATTAAATTAGAAGATAAAAAATTGATCAATATTAAACTTGATCGAGTGGATGAATCGTCACTGGTTATGGGTAGAATTTATCAATTTGAAGTCGCAATCGAAATGAAAAATGATGTCGATTCGTTTTTTCAATGTGTGCGTTTTGATGCCATTGAAGACATACTTAAACCAGATGCAATCGATGCATTGTATGATGTCTTTTATGAGGTTGCACCTAAGAAAATCTCTGATATTAAAAAAGGCATTGATGGATATATCGCACGCATTCAACATCAAGATTTATCGGCAATTGTTTCAAACATTTACAATACACACAAACATGCATTTTATACACATCCTGCAGCAACGAAATTTCATCATGCATATGTTGGAGGATTAAGTTACCACACCTTAACAATGCTTGAAATTGCAGAAAAATTCTTTGATATTTATCCTTATCTGAATCAAGATTTAATGATTGCAGGTATCTTACTACATGATATGTCAAAAATTGGAGAAATGACTGGTGTGGATGGTGAATATACAACAGAAGGATTGCTTATTGGACATCTTGTGATGCAAGCGATTGATATTGATCAAACAGCGCGTGCACTTAAAATTAAAGATACCGAAAGTGTGATGTTATTAAAACATATGATGCTTTCTCATCACGGTTTACCAAATTTTGGCGCTGCAAAAAAACCGCAAATTCCAGAAGCATTATTACTTTGGTATATTGATACCATTGATTCTAAATTCACTGTGCTTGGTGAAGAATTAGAAAACACTAAAGAAGGTCAATGGACAAATGCACTCAACGTTTTAGATAAAATGAAATTTTATAAGTCAAAATAAAAAAACATCCGATATACGGATGTTTTTTTGTACATTCATTATTGCGTTAAGACATCAAACCATGTTGCATAAAGTGTTTCATAATTTGGATCAAACAAGGCAACATCAGATAATAAATACTCATTTAATTGACTGTAGTTAATGTCACGGATAATATCAAAACGTGTGTTATTTGCATTATTTGTAAATGATAATGCATCTTCTAATAATCTAAAAATAAGTTCACGTTGCATGTATGTATTTTGATATCTTGTAAGAACAGGTGATAAGTAATTCGTAATTGCTGTCGATACAGCACTAGGAACAGAAGGACCTTCATCTGTTAAACTTTGACGCACATAATACTCTATTTGATTTAATGAAAGTGCATCAGAACCACCATTTTCTGGACCTTCATTGTATACATTATATGTGACACCGTCTTCTTCAAATGTATATCTTTCTTCAGCATCTGTAGAAGCTTCATACATTGCAGATGGTGCATCACTTACCGTTGTAGTGACAATAAAGTGCCATCCAAATGAAGATTGAACGTTGTCAAGTTGTGATTCTAAGTCTAAAGCATTAAATGTATAATCATCATACATATCAATGAAAGGAAGTTCAATTTGTTCTTGTGTACCATCACCAACAATAAAGTCATGTAGTTCAATGGCCCTGTTGTAGAAGACTGGATCTAATGTTGAACTATTTGTTACAAAATTAGATTTGTTTGTAATGGCTGAAGAAATATTTTCATATTTTAAATAGAATCCTAATTGACGGTATTTTGCATAATCTAATTCAATTTGTAAATCATAAGGTGCTGTGTTAGATCCACGTTCAATACGACCGGATGAATTAAAGAGTTCTGCAAGTGTTGCAAATGCTTCAGCTTCACTTCTAAAGTCTCCAATTTGATCGTAAACATCACCTACAAGTTCTGCAAGTCCGGCTTTAATTTCAGCAACAACTGCAGGTTCTAAAGTCTCTAAGTATTCTTGTGGATTATCAGGAGAACCATCACCATCTTGATCAAAATAAACAAGTAAGTGTGAGACTCTCGTAGATTTATAGGCTTCATATTGTAATTCAGCTAAATCTGTAAATGCTTGATAAATGTTTGTGAAATGTGCTTCATAATCTTCTAAATATTGTGCACGCAACTCAGGATATACGTACAGCTCTCTTACAGCTTGTTCATTGGATGTGACACCAAATGCAAGCATTAAGAATTGTTCACGTCCCATAGACGCTGGAAATCCATTAGAGACAAATTGATCTGCAGAAAATTGACGAATAATTTCCTCAAATTGATCTTCAAAATCTGCATATTCTTCATCTGTAATGACATATGTTTCTTGAGTTTCAAAATACTTATTTAAAACAATATCTAAAGATAAATTCACACCAAATCGATCGGAAAGTCTTTGGTATAAGTCATCGACTAAAATATCTGTCTTTGATAATGCATCTGTACTATCTTCAATAGATGCAACGACATCGCCTTCTTTATTAGAATTACTTCCGTTGTAGTTAAATGTTTGATCAAAGAAAGCTCTCACCACTGGATCATAAATGTTAACGGTTAATTCTTCGTAACGTGCTTCAACTTGTGTTGTTACATAAGCATCTGTAAGTTTGTTATCAATAAGTTCACTTCTAAGACGTTCATAGAGTTCAGTTGCAGATTCACTAAATATTTCATCTTCATCTTCTGTATCAGGATCATCTACTAAAACATCATCTTGAGAGTCACCATCATCACTAAGTTTGAAAATTAAGTAACGAGAAGAACCAAATGTTTGAACTCGAGAAGAATAAGGATTTGTTGCATTTTCTTCATCTTGACGATTTTCAGAAGTTAACGTTGAATATACATGAGAACGGAGTGTTGTATTGAGTTCATTTAACTCATCATAAGTATAAGTCGTTTGAAATTCAGTTGAGACACCTGTAATGGTACCATCGTTATTGATTTGAATTTGAGTTGCAGGGTTTAATAAGTTGTACATCTCAACAAATTTAGCTTTAACATTCGTATCAGGTAATGCAACATCTGAAGCACCTGATGTTCTCGTTGTTGAGATAGAATAACGTGCATAATAATCTGCAAATTCTTGAGAACTTAACAAGTTTTGATTGTTAGCTCTAGAAGCTAGTACATCATCTAATAAGTCCAAGTCAGTAAGAATGTCTACGACATGTTGATATCCTTCAGAAGAAGTATCATCTAAATCAACATAACCAGGATTATTAGGATCTACAATTCTTACGTCTGGTACTTGATACCAATTACCTCTTGCGTCTGATTTTAAACCTACTTCATATAACGCAGCATTTGCTTCATTTAAATTAATAAATCTGACAATAAGAACTTCGACATCATATCGTCCTTCTTCATTAGATTTATAGTAGGCAACAACATCAGATTCTTCAACGAATTGTGAAGATTCAGCATCTTCAACATCTTCTAGAAGTTGACTGTATGCATAGTATCTTTGACCTACACGAAGTAAATATCTATCGAGTAATTCTGGTATGGATTTGTATCCTTCAAACATAGGACTCATATTTACAATTGCTTGATATAAAGCATCTCGATCCACTGCTGGATCAATTAAGTATAATGAATCTACATATTGTTCAATACTTCTTAATACTCTGTTTTCGTTACTCTCTAACAAGTTATTAAGTGCGTCTAAATCTGTATTTTGGAATATTGCGTTATTGATTGTTTCATCTAAAAATTCATTGAAAAAAACATCATCGTTACTGATAAGTTGAGAAACATCATTCATCGCTTCTCCAAAAACCACTTCATCAATCATTGTTGAAAGTAAGTCTGCAGATTGAAATCTAAGTTTATCGTAAAGTTCTTTTTCAGTTACAACAATATCTCCATATGATACATACGCATCATTTGAAACATTACCGTAAGGAACACTGTTTTGATTGCCACAAGCAACCAGTGTGAAAGTGAGCCCTAAAATAAAAATAAGAGTCATCACTCGCTTTATATTTTTGTTAGTAATAATCATTATTTTATACACTCCTTCAATCTCAATACAAGCAGATATAATATAGCATGATTTTAGCTCATATGCAAACACTTTTAATCGATTAGTATAATTCACATAATACTATGCTAAAATACAAACAGGTGATTTCATGACAATTTATAGTTTATCAAGTGGATCTAAAGGTAATATGACGCTTTTAAATAGCGATCAATTAAGTATTTTGATTGACCTTGGGATTTCAAAAAACAAGATAAAAGACAAGTTAAATCAATTAAATATGAATGTTGCACAGATCCACCACGTTTTGATTACACATGAACACAGTGATCATACGGCCGGTTTAAAAAAATTTTTTGAAACTCATCAACCCAACATTTATATGACAAAAGGCACATATGAAGGCTTATCAAAAGATGTCCAAACGTATGTGAAAAATACGCTCATCATCATTCATCCATACCAATCTTTTTTCATAGAAACGATGAAAATTACACCTTTTTTATTGTCTCATGATGCAAAAGAACCTGTAGGATTTGTCATCGAACATAACCATAAAAAAGTTGTGCACGGTGCTGATACTGGATATATTGATATCTCGAATCATGCGTTGCTCAAACATGCTGATGTCTATGTGATAGAATCAAATCATCATCCGGAGTTGTTATTACAATCTCCAAGACCGATGCAACTTAAAAAAAGAATACTTGGAGAAAGAGGTCATTTGTCTAACGATGATGCTTCAACGCTCATCAATCAATTAATGGGTGATAAGCATACAGTTTGGATGATCACGCATATCTCTGAAGATTGTAATTCAGATTTAGAGATTGAACGGGCGATCGTAAGACATATTCATAGACCACTTCAATTAGAAATTGTCTTTGCAAGACAACATGAAATAAGTGAGGTGTCATTATGACCATTATTGCTGTAGGGAAACTTCAAACTGCTGGTATCAAAGCATCTTTTGAGCACTATCACAAGCAACTCAAACATGTCAAGGTTATTGAAATCAAAGAGTCTAACATGCAAAAAGAAGCGTTAGAGATTTTAAAATATATTAAAGATTCAAATCAAGTGATTGTTTGTGCAATTGAAGGAAAAGAAGTTGATACGCATGAATTTTGTGCACTACATGAAAATCATTTGGATACAGTTTTTGTTGTTGGTGGTTCTCAAGGGCTAAATGAAAGTGTCAAAGCTATCGCAAAGCATCAACTTTCTTTTTCTAAAATGACATTTCCACATCAACTTGCAAGACTTATGTTGATTGAACAAATATTTCGTTGTGAAAAAATAAAACAACACCATCCTTATCATAAATAAGTAAGGTATATTGTAATTTAAACTTGAATGTGATACTATTAACACAAACACAACATGGGGTCGTTTTTATGTTTTCAACTCAAACTAATTATTATGCTTATAGTATGTAAGGAATTGTCTTATTAGGCAT
>CAXRJA010000057.1:0-3330 GCA_964230965.1 Acholeplasmataceae bacterium
AGATTAAATTTTAAAAATGCACTAAAAGCGTTTTTAGAACCTTTAAAAGATCAACTTTCAGAAGATTCAAAAATGAGATTAGAATCAAATCCACTTAGAATTCTTGATTCTAAAGTGCCTTCTGATCAAGCATTGTTAAAAGGTGCACCCGTGCTTTATGACTTTTTAACAGAGTCTGATCAAAAGTATTTTACTTTAGTGACTGACATTCTAAAACACTATCACATTCCATACATTGTAGATGAAAAGCTTGTAAGAGGATTGGATTATTATGCACATGTTGTATTTGAATTACAAGCAAATATTGAGGGTTTTGGTTCACAAAACGCTTTAGGTGGTGGTGGACGTTATGATGATTTGGTTGCTGAATTAGGTGGACCACATATGAGTGGTATAGGGTTTGCATTAGGATTGGAACGACTTTTACTTGCCGCTGAATTGCAGGGCATTACATTCAAAAATGATACACCACAATATGTTGCAGTCTTACATATGGATTCAGAATGTAAAATCGAAGCGTATCACATTTATAAACGTCTCTTAGATGATGGCATCGATGCGTCATTTGATTTTTCAGATAAAGCATTTAAAACACAGTTGAAACATGCGATTTCTAATGAACATACGTTTGCGATTATTGTTGGTAAAGATGAAATCAATACAAACACTGTACAAATCAAGCATTTATTGACACAAACTCAAGAAGTTGTAAGTATGGACGATATTTTGACATACTTAAAAAAACAATAAGGATTATTATGACAATCACACACGTAAATAACGAATTAAATATCAATCATATCCATCAAACAGTCACACTAAGAGGATGGGTATCTAAATCACGTCGCATGGGTGGGATGATTTTTATTGATTTAAGGGACCGATTTGGTATTACCCAATTAACGGTAGATCAACAATCAAAAGTTTATGAACTTGCCCTTACATTAAGACAAGAATATGTAATTTTAGTCTCTGGTGTTGTTGTTGAAAGACAATCTAAAAATCCAGCGCTTTCAACAGGTGACATTGAAGTTCAACTAAAAGATTTAACAATCATAAATTCAAGTGAGACACCACCAATACAAGTATTAGATGATACAGATGCATTAGAAAACACGAGGCTTACTTATCGCTATTTAGATTTAAGAAGACCTGTCCAACAAAGATTTTTGATGATGCGTTCTAAAATTACTCAAGCAATACGAAATGTATTATTACTTGATGACTTTTATGAGTTAGAGACACCAATTTTAGGGAAATCTACACCTGAAGGGGCAAGAGATTTTTTAGTACCATCACGTCTATATGAAGCTCAATTTTATGCTTTGCCTCAATCTCCTCAAATTTTTAAACAATTATACATGATTGCTGGATTTGAGAAGTATTTTCAAATTGCGCGTTGTTTTAGAGATGAAGATTTACGGGCTGACAGACAATTAGAATTTACTCAAGTCGATATAGAAGCCTCATTCGTGACTCAAGATGATATCATACATCTTACAGAAAAGATGATGGTATCGTTATTTAAAGATGTTTTAAATCTTGAAATAAAAACACCATTTTTAAAAATGCCATATGAAGAAGCGATATTAACATATGGATCTGATAAACCAGATATGAGATTTGATTTGCTTATTCATACACTTGATGCATCTTTAAAAGACGCTGCATCGCCCTTACTATCTTTAGACCATCAGGCGTATATCTTAGTGGATCAATTATTAACGAGAAAAGAGATAGATCAATTATCTGAACTTCACAAAAAACATGGTGGCCATATTTTAAGTTATGCGAAAAAAGACGCTTCCAATGTCTCTGGACCATTAACAAAGCATTTTAGTGATACACAATTGAATGCATTGTTTCAATCAGATACGCAAACATTGTTATTATCTACCGGTACATTTCATCAAGTATATGAACCACTCGGAGCCGTTCGAGTTGATTTAGGGAAAATGTTAAATTTGATTGACGATAATGCATATAAGTTCCTATGGGTAGTGGATTTTCCACTGTTTGAATATAGTGAAGAAGATCAACGCTTGTATGCAAGACATCACCCATTCACATCACCCAAAAATGCAGATGAGATGATTAAAGATCCATTAAATGCAAAGGCGAATGCGTATGATATTGTTCTCAATGGCTATGAAATTGGCGGTGGGTCAATTCGAATTTACAAACAAGAAATGCAACAAAAAATGTTTGAAATGTTAGGACTTAAAAAAGAAGATATTCAATCTAGGTTTGGGTTCTTTACTGAAGCTTTAAAATATGGTACACCACCTCATGGAGGCATTGCTTTAGGTCTTGATAGACTTGTGATGCTCATGACAAAAACTGAAAATATTAAAGATGTCATTGCATTTCCAAAGACACAATCGGCAAGAGACATGATGATGGATGCACCAAGTGATGTGGATGCACAACAATTAAAAGATATCCATTTCAAGGAGTAATATATGAAAGAAATATATGTCGCAGGAGGTTGCTTTTGGGGCGTTGAAGCTTACTTTAAGCAGTTGAAAGGTATTGTAAAAACATCTGTGGGTTATATAGATGGTAATATAAGTAACCCAACTTATGAGATGGTCTGCGATGGCCGTGCATCGCACGCTGAAGCATGCAACCTTCACTATGATCCAAATCTTATATCCATAGAATCCATTTGTGAACATTTATTTAGAATTAGTAATCCATTTTCAAAATTTAAACAAGGAAATGATGTCGGTAGACAATATCGTACAGGTATTTATTTTGTAGATGATGAAGATGAAAGTATCATTTTGTCTTTCTTAAAATCATTTTTCAAAGAAAACTACCCTCGCGTACAAACTGAAGTGAAGAAAGCAGTGGATTATGCTTTAGCAGAAACATATCATCAAGATTACTTAGATAAAAATCCTGGTGGATACTGCCATGTAAATTTAGGTCTTGCCAATGAAGATGAACGCAAATGAAACGACATGATTATATTTCATGGGACACGTATTTTATGGGCATTGCACAATTATCATCTAAACGAAGTAAAGATCCTAAAACGCAAGTAGGTGCATGTATTGTCAATAAAGATTATAAAATTGTTGGTATTGGCTACAATGGATTTCCCAAGAATATCTCAGATGATGATTTCCCTTGGAAAGATGAAGGTAGTTATTTAGAAACAAAGTATCCTTATGTTGTGCATGCAGAAGCAAATGCAATTCTTAATGCGACACAGAATTTAAAAGACTGTACACTTTATGTGACGCTTTTTCCATGTAATGAATGCACGAAACTCATTATTCAATCAGGTATTAAAGAACTTGTATATATTTCTAATAAAGATGT
>CAXRJA010000058.1:0-12868 GCA_964230965.1 Acholeplasmataceae bacterium
GTAAAAAAGATCTTAAAAAACTTTTTCTTGTTACCTTTATAGTCAGATAAAGATCCTATAATCGGAGCGAGTATTGCATCGGTTAATGCAATTCCTGCCGTTACAAAGGCAAATATTTGAGTACGATTTGAGATATTCGCCGCAATTGTTTGATAGTAAATTGGAAATAATACTGTAATAATTGTGAGAATGTATGCTGAATTTGCGACATCATATAAAATCCAGCTACGTTCTAGTTTGGAAAAGTTGGATAATTTAAACATATAGATACCTCTTGTTTTTTTCTATTGTATAACAATTTTTATAAATTGAAACGTTTTCATTAAATAATTTACATGTTTTTTATAAACAATACGATGAATCATTTTACAAATAAAAAAAAAGTGCTATAATAAATCCGGTAAAAACGTGAGAAGGTGACAATTTGCAAGATTCTATAACCAAAGAGGTTATTGCACTCGATAAAAAACTTAGAGAAAAAATTGAACTCTTAGAATTAGAAAAGCAACATTTAGATCAAACGATCGAAAAAGAAACAAAAAAACTTATTGAAAATTTTCAAATAGAACTTAAAAAACTTATAGAAGAAACAAACAAAAAAAATCTAGTTTTTTTCAAAGAAAAAGAGCAAATCGTTAAACAAGACTTCGAATCTCGATTAGCTTCCATTAGAAAACAATTCGATGCAAATAAAGATGCTTGGATAGAAAGCATTTTTAATGCTTGTATTTCATTAGAGGAAGACACCAATTGAGCACTGCAAATAATGCCATCATTGCCAAATCCAAGGCAATGTATGGTCTTTTTTTAAAAGGTGATGACTACGAGAAAATGATTAAAATGTCTGCAGTATCGGATATTGTAGGATATTTAAAAAAACATCCTTTTTATGAAGCAATTCTTAAAGACATCAATGAAAAAGCTGTACACAGAGGTCAGCTTGAACTCTTAATAAGAAAAAACAATTTTGATCGTATTTTAAAATTGATCCATAGTGTGTACTCTAAAGATAAATCTTATTATCAACTTTCAGTTGTAAAACAGGAAAGTGACCTTATTTTAAGTGTGTTAAGAACGATCATTAATAATGATGATCTTGAGTCAATTAAAGGTAAAGTCCCCTACTTCTTTGATGTACACACAGATATTGACTTAACCAAATTGATGGCATCTGAGACCTTTGATGAACTGATTGAATCTCTCAAAGATTCAGACTATTACAATATAATTAAACCGTTTTATGTAAAAGACATCCATCTCATTCGCTATCTTGATATTGAATACAAATTAGAGATGTACTATTATGATCAGGCATTCAAACGCATCGATGAAAATTACAAAGGTTCTTTAGAGAGGGACCTAAAAGATCTATTTTACACAAGAATTGAGCTTCAAAATTTAACAAAGATCTATCGTCTAAAAAAATTTTATCAGTCTGATCCACTCACAATCAAAAATTTATTAGTGTTAAAACATTCTCGAATTAAAGAAAAAAAACTTGAAGAAATCATTCAATTAAAAGATCCAAATGACATCTTAAACTATTTGACACACTCAGATTTTAAATATTACAAAAATGATCAAGATTTTATTTACATTGAGTATTATGCAGGTAAAATCCGGTATGATCTTGCGAGAAAATTTATGTATTTTGCAACAGATGTACCTAAAGTCTTTACAGCATTTCTTACGTTAATTGAGATACAAAATGATAATCTCACGAATATCATTGAAGGCATTCGATACCAAGTGAGTGATGTAGAGATGCAACAAATGCTCATTTATACTTAGGAGAGTTTATGGGAATATCTGCCATAAAATTAATCGATATCACAGCAAATCAAGATAAGCTTGATGACATACTGACAAAATTGATTGAAACAGAACATATACATCCAGTTCTCGCAAGTGAAATTATTGAAAAAGTTCACGGTTCTACTTCATTTGTATCCGAAAATCCATGTCAAGCACTCTTACAAGATGTGAAAGATATTGAAACAAAATTTAATATTCATCTTACGAATGTTGAACAACGTAATTATGATATTGACTTTGATGAAATGTATGATTACATGCAAAATTTAAAACATCAATTGAACGAAGAAATTCAACGAATAAAAGCGTTAGAAAAAGATATTTCTGAATATCAAGATGCACGCATTCAAGTCAATCACTTGAAAGCACTTGATCTTCCATTAGATGACTTATTCGCAGCCGAATACGTAACATTCAGATTCGGTCGATTACCTAATGATAGTGTACCTAAGTTACGTTTCTTTCAGTCAAAAGCATTTGTATTTCAGTCATTTGAAACTGATCATAATTATGCTTGGTGTATGTACTATACTACAGATGAGTTTAAGCGTGAAGTTGACAATATCTTTTCATCATTATTCTTTGAACGTATTTTCATTCCAGATTTTGTCCATGGAAGACCTCTAGAAGCAATAGAAAATTTAGAGTCAAAAATTAAAGCTGCACAGCTTGAAATACAATCCTATCATCAAGAAATGGATGAAATCGCAGGTACATGTACGAATAAGTTATCATGTATTAAAGGTGAATTACTCTACTTGAATCGTTTGTTTGAAGCAAAAAAGTATGTTGTTGGTTTGGGCGATAAAATTTCGATATCTTTATTTGTTGAAGATCAACATGCTTTAGATGTCAAATCATCATTTGAAACCATCGATGATGTCGAAGTTGAGATTAATGATGCAGATACAGACAAACGTATCCAACCACCAACCAAACTTAAAAATGGTTGGTTTGCAAAACCGTTTGGATTGTTTGTTGAAATGTATGGATTGCCAAGCTATCACGATATAGATCCTACCCCATTTGTAGCCTGGAGTTACGCCATATTATTTGGACTCATGTTTGGTGATCTAGGTCAAGGGATTGTCTTAGCTTTATTGGGTTATTTACTTTACAAGAAAAAAGGTAGTATGCTTGGTGCTATTGGTGTCAGGATCGGTATCACATCTGCCATCTTTGGATTTTTATATGGATCACTTTTTGGTAACGAAGAAATATTGATTCCAGTATTTCAAAATGTTTTTGGTTTAATAGATAAGCCCATTCATGTCATGGATGCAGACTTCACAATGACACTTCTTATTTCAGCAATTGGTATTGGTGTCTTCTTAATTGTCATTGCGATGTTTCTGAGTATTTATATTAAATTAAAGAAAAAGCACTATGTTGAGATGTTCATGTCACATAACGGTGTTGCAGGACTGATATTATATACATATGCTCTTACAGCACTAGCACTATCCATGGGCTTTCAAATCAATATTTTAACTCCTGTGTTTACCTTACCATTCATCGGTATCCCACTTCTTCTCATTTTCTTGAAAGAACCTGTAGAGAGAAAATCACATGGTGAAAAAATGTTTCCTAATGGTTTTGGTGGTTTCTTTGTAGAAGGATTCTTTGAATTATTTGAAATCTTACTATCTTATGTTACCAATACCATGTCATTTCTAAGAGTTGGTGGCTTCATCTTATCACATGCAGGGATGATGCTTGTCGTCATGTCTCTGATGGAAATGGTGGGCAATACTGGAAGTATCTTCGTACTCATTTTCGGAAACATCTTTGTCATGGCGCTTGAAGGGATGATTGTAGGAATTCAAGTATTACGATTGCAGTTTTATGAATTATTTTCTAGATATTATCAAGGGGATGGCATTGCTTTCACCCCCTTACAAATAAAATAACGGAGGGCTATATGCTTACATTTATCGATTTTATATTACCATTAGTTTTAATTATTTTAATTATGTTGCCATTATTAAATGCATTTAACGGGAAACAACAAAAAGCAACTGTTAAAAGAGCACTATCTAAACATGTTGTTGGATTTTTCACAGTGGTTGCACTCATATTTGTAGTTCAACTTTTTATAAAACCACAACTTTTAGGGGCTGAAGAGGTTGTACCAGCTGCCGATTTACTTACAGGTACACTTGCACAAGGTTTAGGATTCATAAGTGCTGCACTTGCAACAGGTCTTTCAGCTCTTGGTGCAGGGATTGCCGTTGCGGCAGCAGCACCAGCAGCGATTGGCGCATTCTCTGAAAATGAAAAAAACTTTGGTAAATCACTCATTTTCGTTGCACTTGGTGAAGGTGTTGCGATTTATGGACTTCTTATTTCAATCTTAATCATTAACCAATTATAATGAAGTTTTATATTTTAAGTGACAATGTTGACAGTCTCGTTGCGATGAGACTTGTTGGTATTGAAGGTGAAGTCATACACGAAAGACATACTTTCTTAGAAAGACTTAAACAATTGATTGAAGATCCTAGCTTTGGGATTATTTTAATCACCACGAAACTTGTATCTTTAGCACCTCATGTCATTTCTGAATATAAACTCAATTTACCTAGAAAAATCATTCTAGAAATTCCAGATCGTCATGTTGAAACTGATATCGGTCAAACAATTGATCGATACGTAAGTGAAGCGATTGGAATTAAAATGTGAGGATATATGGCCTATTATAACAACGACCAACTGCTCAAATATTTTGAAAAAAATATGCAGCATGTTGCAAACAATCAAATTGAATCATTAAAATTAGAAATTCAGAAACTTTATCAAAAAGAAATGATGAAAGTCACTGAAGATCTTCATATTAAACAAACACTTGAAAAAAATCGTATACTTAAAACACTGAATGTCGCACATCAAGATAAAATCAATCATTTAGGGATTGAATATGATGAGACCCTCATGACTTTAAGACAAAATATGGTGGCAGAAATTTTTGAAACAGTAACCAAACAATTACTTGACTATATACAAAGTGATGCTTATATACCTGCAATGAAACACAAGTTTCATCAATATGCAAAAACATATGATTTGAAACAACTTACTGTCCATATTAAGGGATCGGATCAACAATTAGGTCATTTTTTTCAATCTGAATATCCAACATTAAAAGTATTTACACATCCAAACATTGTTATCGGTGGATTTTTATTAACCATTGATGATGCGTCTGTTGAATATGATCATACGTATGATGCATTACTTAAATCTCAAAAAGAGATGTTTTTAGAGACATCAAAACTTTTCGTGAGGGCATAATATGCATACACATACAATATTCGCAATTAATGGTCCAGTCATCACTGTCAATGATGCAACTTCATTTAAAATGCTTGAAATGGTCTATGTTGGACATCAAAAATTACTTGGTGAAGTGATTCAAATACAAAAACAAAAAACAATTGTTCAAGTATATGAAGAGACTGTAGGATTAAAGAAAGGCGATCCTGTTTTCCCTACAGGAGAGGCAATCTCTGTGACTTTAGGACCTGGATTGATTTCTAATATCTATGATGGAATTCAACGTCCATTATTAGATATTGAATCTAATCATGGTCACTTTATTCCATCAGGAAGTCAAGCGTTTCCTTTAGACCAAAATAAAACTTGGGACGTCACCATTTTATTAAACAAAGGGGATCATGTTATTCCAGGCATGATTTATGGAGAGCTTCTTGAAACAACTGGATTTAAACATAAATTAATGATCCCACCAAATGTTTCTGGCACCATCCTTAATATCAAGGAAAGTGGTACTTACCGTGTATTGGATACCATTTGTGAAGTTCAAACTCATCATGGGATTGAAACACTTAACTTAACACAAAAATGGCCGATAAAAACTCCTCGACCTGTAATTTCTCGTCAAATTTCACATGAACCTCTCATAAGTGGCCAACGCGTGATTGATACCCTTTTTCCGATTGCAAAAGGTGGTACAGCAGCCATTCCTGGTGGATTTGGTACGGGTAAAACCATGTTGCAACATCAACTTGCAAAGTGGTGTGATGCGGATTTAATCGTATATGTTGGTTGCGGAGAACGTGGTAACGAAATGACACAAGTACTTGAAGAATTTAGTGATCTCATCGATCCAAAAACCAATCGTCCACTTTTAGAACGTACGATTCTTATTGCGAATACTTCTAATATGCCTGTTGCTGCACGTGAAGCAAGTATTTATACTGGTGTTGCGATTGCTGAATACTACAGAGATATGGGATACCATGTTGCACTTATGGCAGATTCTACTTCTCGTTGGGCCGAAGCACTTAGAGAAATTAGTGGTCGGCTTGAAGAAATGCCTGCTGAAGAAGGATTCCCTGCGTATTTACCAAGTCGTATCTCACAATTTTATGAACGAGCAGGTTATGTTGAAACATTGAATCATTTGCATGGTTCTGTTACCATTGTTGGCGCTGTGTCACCACAAGGAGCAGACTTTTCTGAGCCAGTAACACAAAATACGAAACGTTTTGTAAGAACTTTTTGGGCACTTGATAAACAACTCGCATATGCAAGACATTATGCCGCCATCAACTGGAATGCGTCATATTCTGATTATGGACACGATTTAGATGGTTATTACAGAGAACATGTGGCGGAAGATTTTAATCAATTAAGAAAAAAAATCATTTATATTTTATCTGAAGAAGCCAAACTTTTAGAAATTGTCAAGCTCATTGGATCTGATGTTTTACCGGATGACCAAAAGCTTATGATAGAAATTGGTCGTGTCATACGTGTTGGTTTCTTGCAACAAAATGCGTTTCATAAAGATGACACTTATGTGCCACTGATCAAACAGTATCATATGATGCGAGTCATCGTGTATTTATATGAACAAGGACTCACGTATGTTTCAGAGAAAAAATCAATTCAAGTTTTAAAAGAGTCGTCTCTCTTTGAACGTATTATACAAATGAAATACGATACAACCAATGAGAACATGGATCCTTTTGATGATTACATACGTATCATTAGAGATACCATGAGAAATATCGACTAAGGAGGATATGATGATCAAACAATATGTTGGTTTAGATGAAATTCATGGCCCTTTAGTCTTTTTAGATGATGTTAAAGATGTTGGCTTTGAAGAAATGGTTGAAATTCAAGTGGAAGGAAAACCTTCTCGCTATGGACGCGTCGTGCATATCGATGGTGATAGAATTGCAATACAAGTCTTTGAAGGTACAAACGATTTATCTCTGCATAATACACGTACAAAATTACTTGGTAAAGCCGTTGAAATTGGTCTTTCTAAAGAATTATTAGGACGTGTATTTAATGGATCTGGTAAACCGATTGATGGTCTAGGAGATGTATTTATTGATGAGTATAAAAACATCAATGGTATGCCATTAAATCCAGTATCAAGAAAGTATCCTAGAAACTTTATCCAAACCGGTATCTCATCCATTGATGCGCTCACAACTTTAATACGTGGTCAAAAATT
The DNA here is from genome assembly GCA_964230965.1 of Acholeplasmataceae bacterium. Classification (GTDB taxonomy): domain Bacteria; phylum Bacillota_I; class Bacilli_A; order Acholeplasmatales; family Acholeplasmataceae; genus UBA8290. The sequence continues at coordinate 7,307 of CAXRJA010000058.1, forward strand.
ACCGATTTTCTCTGGTGCTGGATTACCACATAATGAACTCGCTGTCCAAATTGTCAAACATGCCAAGATTGCAGAAGAAAAAGGCGAGCAATTTGGTGTTGTTTTTGCTGCAATGGGTGTCAAACATGATGTTGCAAACTATTTTAAAAAACAATTTTTAGAAGCAGGTGTCATGCATCGTGTTGCAATGTATGTCAATGTTTCTAATGAACCAATCATAGAACGTATTTTAACGCCTCGATTTGCTTTATCTGCTGCTGAATATCTTGCATTCAAACATAATATGCATATTCTTGTAATTATGACCGATATGACATCTTATTGTGAAGCATTAAGAGAATTCTCGTCTTCTAAGGGAGAAATTCCGGGAAGAAAAGGATATCCTGGATATCTATATTCTGATTTGGCATCTTTATATGAACGTGCTGGTCTCATTAAAAACATCGAAGGATCTGTGACGCAAATCCCAATTTTAACCATGCCAAATGATGATATCACCCATCCAATACCTGATTTGACGGGTTATATTACTGAGGGTCAAATTGTGCTTTCAAGAGATTTATCCCAAACTGGTGTTTATCCTCCTGTTGGTATACTTCCATCACTTTCACGACTAATGAAAGATGGTATTGGTAAAGGTTATACACGAGATGATCATGATGCTTTAACAAATCAATTATTTGCATCTTATGCCAAAGTTCAAGATGCAAAAGATCTTGCCTCTGTCATCGGTGAAGATGAGTTATCACCCGATGACCAAGCGCACATTGTCTTTGGACAAATGTTTGAGAAGCACTTTTTATCACAAGGATTTGAAACGAATCGAACCATTGATGAAACACTTGATTTAGGATGGGATTTGTTATCATTGCTTCCAAAAGATAGTTTAGAACGCTTAGATAAAGATACACTGAATACATTTTATCAACCTAAAAAAGCAGCTGAACGCTTTCAGGTTCATACACGATGAGTAGAAAAGTTATTCCTACAAAAGGAAATTTAATGCGACTCAATGCACGCATGAAACTCGCAACAAAAGGTTATGAACTGATGGATCGTAAACGCAATATTTTAGTACGTGAAATGATGTCGATACTTAACGAAGTAAAAGAATTAAGAAAAACCATTACAACCAAGTTCAAAACTGCCTATAAAGCATTACAAGATGCAAATATTACACTAGGTATTGTCTCAGATATCTCAAAATCGATACCAGTCAATGACGGATTATCCATTAAATATCGTTCAGTGATGGGTGTAGAAATTCCTAAAGTCACGCATGAAGCTGAGCATATTCGATTAACATATGGTTTTGGTGCAACCAATACAAAATTTGATTATGCATATAAAACATTATTAGAATTACGTACAATGATCGTGACTCTGGCAGAAATTGATAATGCAACTTACCGATTAGCGAATGCAATTCGTAAAACAAGAAAACGCGCAAATGCGCTTAATCAAATAGTATTACCACAATTAACATCTAATATTAAATTTATTAAAGATACTCTAGAAGAAAAAGACCGTGAGGCTTTTTCTAGACAAAAAATGATTAAGAAACATATATTATAACCACTCTATTGTCAGAGTGGTTTATTTATTTTAAATAGATTATGATTTGCTTCATCGATCGTTACTAAATGACTTACACCAACGAAAACATCACAAACAAATTTCACCCTGTTTATTTTATACGTGTTTACATACATATATTAAGTGTCAGTTCTTTTTCGTATTTTATATAAAGAAGTCATTACATAAAAAAAAGGATGCTTTCGCATCCTTTTAAAAACTTTAATACTATTTTTATACTTCTTCGTATCCTTGTTCTTTTGAAAGAATAGATGATACAAATTGTAAAATCACACCATAAATAACCTTAGATGAAATATCTGCAATAGTATATAATACTTGTTGAGATGCGATTGCTAATTCAAAATCAGGTAATAACGGCATTACGTATGCAACAGGATAAATCGTCCATGATACATAAAATAACGGTAAAATGAATGCAAATAATGGTAACGCTTTAGATTTTGCCATATTTGCTTTACCTTCTTTGATTACGCGGGTAATCAAAATAAGTACGAAAACGTAGAATGCTGTTGAAATTCCACCCCAAAGTAACCACATTGAAAGATTCTCGCCAACGGTACCTGGTTCATAGAATTGACCGACATAACCTGTTAAGATCATGAGAACGCCAAAAGTAGCAAATTGCGTTAAATATTTTTTGAACGCTTTGCCTGCTACACCAACAACAAATAAGATTTGAATAAGAAGCATTGGTACATCAATAAGCCAGTTTAAATATCTGAACCCATTTGAAAAATTACCAGTTAATTCATATACACCATTGTTAAGTGTAAATGCTTCTACCCACTGATTTTGTTGCTCAAAAAGTAACAACAATGCAGAAACCATAACGACAACACTTAATACAGAGCTCATTCTATATTTAGGTAAGTTTGTCTTAATTGTCAAGATGAAAAAAATCAAAGATGCCGCCATAGCCGCATAACCTAGTGTCAACACGTGTGATACTAGTTGAAAGCTTGAAACAGAAATAACTTCCATTTTTATTTCTCCTTTTGTTTTTTTAGGTTTATACCTATTGATATTTTACTCCTTTGTGAAAGCGCTGTCAAGTTTTTACACGTTTTAATGTACTAAATATGATAAAATATGTTATAGAGGTGTATATGAATACTATTCAAACTGCAATTTTAAGCAAAAAAGAAAAATTTATCGTGCTTTTTACTATTGCTGACATATTGTTTATTTTTACATATCTTGTATTGAGTATTTTCCAACAACAACTTTTTAGATACATGACGTTATCTGTTTTACTTTCAGTCATCATTTTATATGGACTTTTACTTGTATTATCACTTCTTTTTACACACATTGAGACTAGACATTTTAAAGAGAAGTCCATTACAATAAAAAACAACAGACTTATCATCACCGAACATGATCAAGATATGCCTTATCCAATACAAGATTTGAGTCACGTAATTTTAAGTAAACTCTATTATTTTTTAACACCGTATCATAAAGTGACGTTGTATTTTACAAAAAATAAAAAAGTATCTTCGTTTTACTTTTTAATACTCAAAGATGATGCAAAAAGTTTAAAGGCTTACATAAGCCAATCCACCTCGATTAAATAGATTAAAGAGCTTTATAAAGCTCTTTTTTTATTTATGTAAATTTTTTATCAAATGTCTTTTTTTTTCGTTTTCTTGTTGATATAATACTTCTCACAAGGAGCAATTTTGATGGAACATTTGAAACTAAAACGACATATTTTATGCATCGATTTAAAAAGTTTTTATGCGTCTGTTGAATGCAGTCTTCTAGGTGTGGATCCATTTAAAACACCTCTTGTTGTTGCAGATCCAACACGTGGTGGTGGCTCTGTTGTACTTGCTGTGACACCTTATTTGAAAGCACTCGGTGTACCAAACAGATGTCGTGTGAAAGATTTGCCTGTTCACCTAAACATTCAAATGCAACGTCCACGTATGAAAACATATATGCGTTTTGCTAAAGATATTATTGCCATTTATTTACGTTATGTCAGTGATGAAGATATGCATGTGTATTCAATTGATGAGGTATTTCTAGATCTTACTAATTATTTAACTTTGTATCAAAAAACACCACTTGAAATTGCCAAGAATATTATTAAAGATATTTTAGATGAAACACATATTACAGCAACATGTGGAATCGGAAGAAATATGTTGATGGCAAAGCTTGCACTCGATATTGATGCCAAACATGATCCTGACTATATTGCGTCTTGGGATTATGATGATATTCCTAAAAAATTATGGACACTCACGCGTTTATCTGATATGTGGGGCATCGGTCCACGCATGGAACGTAACTTATTAAGACTCGGTATTAAAAATGTGTATGATCTTGCGCACAGTCGACCTTCTTTACTTAAACATCATTTTGGTATTATTGGTGAAGAAATGTATTATCATGCCCATGGGATTGATATGAGTCTCATTCAAGATAAAACTTCTTTATTCACACGACAAAAAAGTTTTGGACAATCTCAAGTACTTTTTAAAGATTACGATGGTAAAAATTTTAAAATTATATTGCGTGAGACCGTAGATGAGGTTGCAAGACGATTGCGTCATGCACGTATGACTGCGCAAACCATTGCGTTGGGTGTTGGATTTAGTAAATCGTATGGTGGTGGATTTGGAAAACAATTCACACTAGAACATCCTACCATGCATGCCGATGTCATGTTTCAAGTATGTGAAATGATTTTTGATGCTGAGTATCAAGATGAACCTATACGTCGGATTCATGTCAGTGTAACACAATTAAAAAAAGTTTCTTATACACAACTCTCATTATTTGATAATCAAGAACAACGTGATCACAAGCTTACGCTTGAATATACTATGGATAAAATTAAAACTATCCATGGTAAAAACAGTATTCACCGTGCCTTAAGTGAATTAGAAGGCTCCACGATTAAAGCACGGAATCATATGGTAGGTGGACACCATGAGTAACTACATCGATCGTGGCCTCATTAAATGGATGCCTTTTGACGCTTTAAATGGATTTACATCCATGATTCAAGATCTCAAAAAAGCCCTTCTTTCAACACCTGAAAAAATACTTACACAAGATCAATATGATCTTTTGAACTACAATTTAAATGAAGCACTTCATACAAAAAAAGAAATTGTTTTAGTCTACTACAAACAACAAAAGTATGTCGAAACCACTGGTTCTATTATCAAAGTAAATCCATATACCAAAACACTACTTCTTTCAACAAAAGAAATGATACCCATCAATCGTGTGATATTACTTGAAATCATTTAAAAAACGTGCAATACACACACGTTTTTTTTATAATACACATGAAGGAGTAAATATGAAAAAAATCGTTATTACGGGCGTCACCTCAGGGATTGGACGCGCATTATTGTTACGTCTTAATCAAGAAGGACATCATGTGATAGGTGTTGCAAGAAGCAAAGAAAAACTTGAACAATTGAAACCACTGTTAAATACTCCATTTAGCTTAATACAAGCAGATTTGAGTCAAACAAAAGAGGTCATAAAAGCAGCTCAAAAGATTCTTAAAGAACATGATCATTTAGATGTTCTCATTAATAATGCTGCAACAGTACTAGGTGCACTTGTGGTAAGTGAAGAAGGTCACGAAATGCAATTTCAAGTGAATCATTTAGCTGTGGTGACCATGACACATCAATTATTGCCGATACTTGAAAAATCAAATGGTCTCATTATTACAACATCAAGCGATGCACACAAACCAGCTAAATATCATAAAAATCGTATTCAACGACTCGAAAAATATTCACTCATGGGTGCATACAGTGAAACAAAATTATACAACTTATTATTTACAAAAGCATTGAATCGTATCGTGGATACCAATAGCTTTGCATGTGCTGTGCATCCAGGACTCGTCAACACGGATTTAGGAGGGAAAGATACAACACGCATGATGCAAAAGTTCTGGCGATTTCTAGCCAGACGTGGTATCGC
>CAXRJA010000059.1:0-6219 GCA_964230965.1 Acholeplasmataceae bacterium
ATTCATCGCCTTTTTATTATTTGTTTTCTTCTAAATAACGTACAATGTCGCCAACTGATTTGATGGCTTGTGCTTGTTCATCAGAAACTGAGACATCAAATGTATCTTCTATTTTCATGATGAGTTCAACTGCATCAATAGAATCTGCACCTAAATCTTCAGATAATCTTGCTTCCATTGTGACGAGGTTTGCATCTACGCTTAACTCTTCTACAATGATATCTTTGACTTGATCAAATACCATGTTACTTCCTCCTTATAAGGTTAACGTAAGTATTATATATAAAAGCCTATGTTTTGTCAATGGATTATGACTCAATATATATTTCATCGCGTTGTTCTTTATGTCTTCCATAAAGCTTGGTGAGCATCGCTATTTTTCTTTGAAGTTGTATTGTAAAATCTTTATGAACCGTTCTAAATCGCCAGTTTTTACCAATCGTAGATGGTTCATTCATACGACCTGCATCCCCTAATTCTAAATAGTCTTGAAAAGGTATGATGGCAATTTTTGATGGACATTTAAGTGTTTCTTTAATCAATCCATAAGTGACACTTTCTCTAGATCCAGTATTCGTGTATCTTAAGACATGTTTCTTTGTTTTCGCATTCAAACGTTTAAACCATGATTTTGTTGTTTCGTTATCATGTGTCCCTGTATATGCAACTGTGTTGACTGGAAATCCATGTGGCAATGAGGCATTATTACCTTCATCATAGAGTGCAAACTGTGTGAGTTTCATCCCTGGAAATCTGGTACTCTTGAGTAATTCAACAACGCGAGTTGTTACGCGACCTAAATCTTCTGCAATAATGTTGAGTTTCCCTAATCTAGATTCAATCGTTTGAAACAAATCATATCCTGGACCATCTAACCAAGTACCATGCCTTGCTGTTTTTTCATGTGCAGGAATGCTGTAATAATGCTCAAATCCTATAAAATGATCGATACGAATCATGTCAAACAATTTAGATTGACTTGACATTCTATCAACCCAGAAATCATAATTGGTATGCTTTAAATAACCCCAATCATAAAGTGGATTTCCCCATAATTGTCCATCTTCAGAAAATCCATCCGGTGGAACACCAGCGACATGCATCATCTCTTTTTCATGATTGAGTTGAAACACTTGTGGTTGTGTCCAGACTTCACTAGAATCGTATGCTAAATAAATAGGAATATCCCCAATGATTTGAATGCCTTTTTTGTTTGCATAATTTTTTAATAAAAACCATTGTTGATATGCTTTAAATTGTAAAAACTTATGAAATTCAATATCTTCATTAAGTTTGTCATTATAATGCATTAATGCAAAATCATAGCGCATTTTAATATCTTCTGGCCATTGATTAAAAGGTGCACCATCAAAAAATCTTTTCAATGACATAAACAATGCGTAATCGTGTAACCATGATGCATGTCGATTCAAAAATTTCGTATATGCTTTATTTTTTTCAAATCTAAAGAATGCTTTTTTGAGAATTGGTAATCGATCCTCATATAAAGCACCGTAGTGAATATCTTTAGGGTTGACTTTGTGCATTACAATGTCTTTTTTAGTTAATAGTTTTTCTTGAATAAGTCTATCTAAATCAATAAAATAATGATTGAGCGCATTTCCAGAAAATGTTTGATACGGTGAATCTCCATAAGACGTCGGCCCTAATGGTAAAATTTGCCAGTATGATTGCTTAGATTTTTTCAAAAAATCAATAAATTGATATGCTGCATCACCAAACGTACCGATACCATATGGTCCAGGTAAGCTTGATATATGAAGCAAGATGCCACTACTTCTCATGAAGCCCTCCAATGTATCCCTTGATACCGTGCTTATTGTAGCATAAATTCAATAAAATAAATAATGTTATCGGTTTCATAATCTTTTGTTTTTCTCATATTATAAGCATGATATAATTGTATTGGAGTAATAATATGAACAAACAAGCAATTTATCATCAAGCAAAATCTCATTTAAGTTATGCCTTTGATAAGGAAACATTACATATTCTCATTCAAACAGATAAATATGATGATTTATCCATGTCACTGATTCACGGAGATCCTTTTGAATGGAAAGATATTGACGGTACATTTTCGTGGGTACATCATATTTTAGAGATGTCCAAAAGGTATACAGATGATTTATATATTTACTATTTTTTAAGTATAAAACCATCACACAAGCGTACCAAATATGCTTTTTTAATCAAAGAGGATGACCAAACATATTTATATGGCACACAAGGTATTAAACAAATCAATGATGGTGTCTTATTTAAAACGTATGACTTAAGTCATTATTTTAATTTCCCTTACTTAAATCATGAAGATGTCATGGATACACCTGCATGGCCAAAGCATATGGTCTGGTATCAAATATTTCCTGATCGTTTTTATACAGATGCGCCTAAAGAGGATTGGCATATCGAAAAAGTTCATAATGATTTACAAATGGGTGGGGATTTAAAAGGTATACAATCAAAAATACTTTATCTCAAATCTTTAGGTATTCAAGGCATTTATTTTACTCCTATTTTCCATGCTTCATCCATGCATAAATATGACACCATTGATTATCATGTCATCGATCCTCAATTTGGAACAAATGAGGACTTTAAAGCACTTGTAAAATCATGTCATCAAAACGGTATTAAAGTGATGTTAGATGGCGTATTTAATCACTGTGGTTTCTTACACCCAATGTTTCAAGATGTTGTTGTGAATGGTCCAGAATCTAAATATAAAGATTGTTTTTTTATACATGAATATCCAGTTGTTGATTTTGAATTGAATGCTCAAGGAAAACCTAAAAGATATCCAAACAAAAAGAATCGCTATGAAACATTTGGATTCACACCGATGATGCCAAAATGGAACACATCACATCCTATCGTTGAAGCTTACTTATTAGATGTAATTACCTTTTGGATAAAGGAATATGATATTGACGGATGGCGACTCGATGTCTCTAATGAAGTGAGTCATGATTTTTTAAGAAAAATGAGAATTGCTGCACGAAATATAAAAAAAGATGCCTTCATTTTAGGTGAAAATTGGGATAGTTCTCTTCCTTGGTTACAAGGAGATCAAATGGATGCAGTCATGAATTATGATTTAAGTATACCAATTTGGAATTTTTTAGAACATCAAACGAATCACCAAACATTTTCAGAAGATATGCACAGGTATTTAGCGAGAACACCCAAACATGTGATTCAATCAATGTTTAATTTAGTGTGTTCACATGATACGATACGTATCAAAAAAAGACTCAATGATGATCCTAGAAGAATGAAACTTGCATATTTACTCATATTTATTCAAGCAGGATCTCCAAATATTTATTATGGAGATGAAATTGGGATGACAGGGTTTCATGATCCAGATAATCGAAGACCGATGATTTGGGATGAAAAGAAACAAGACTTAAATATGCTGGAATTTATAAAGCAGTTAATTCACTTAAAACAAAACAATCCTTTATTGAATGTTGCGGATATAAAATTTGACAATCACGAGGATGTCCTTATTATGCATAAACATCTAAATCAGCAAACATTAATACTCATCATCAATAACAGTGAAAAATCCTTACAACAATATCCTAGTACACATGGATATGAATGTTTGATGCAATCAGATGATGTATTATCCCCTTACAGCTATTTTTTAGGAGTTAGAAAATGAAACCTACTATTCGCGATGTAGCTAAAAAAGCAAATGTCTCAGTATCAACAGTTTCTAGAGTCATCAATAAAAAAGGGTATGTGCATGAACAAACCAAAGTACTTGTTGAAAAAATCATTGAAGAGTTAGGATTTATTCCAAATCAACTTGCACGTTCTCTCACGAATAGAAGTTCAAAAATTGTTGGTGTGATTGTGCCGCATATCGGTCATTCTTTTTATGGTGAATTGCTAGAAGGTATTGAAGTTCAAGCCTCTATATATGGCTATAAGATTATGTTCTGCCACACGCAAGATGATCCTAAAAGAGAATTAGAATATTTACAATTTTTTGAACAATATAACATAGAAGGCTTGATTATTGCCTCTAATTTCACGAATACTGAAAAATTATTAGAACTCAATATTCCTGTGATTACTGTGGATCACATCTTAGACGAAACAATTCCATCGATCACTTCTAATAATATTAGAGGTGGACAACTAGCAGCGAAAAAACTCATTGAAGATGGGTGTAAAAACATTCTTGTCTTTAGAGGACCATCTTTCTTACTTACCACACATGAACGTACTACTGGATTTTTAAATGAGCTTGAATCACATGGGTTACATGCAGAAATTTATGATATGGATCTCATCAATCCAGATATCTTTATGATCGGTGAAATTATTCAATCTAAACCGAATGTCGATGGTATTTTCTGTTTTTCTGACACATTAGCATTTGTCGTAGTAAATTTACTGAAAGAAAAAGGTTTAAAAATTCCAAATGATATCAAAATCATTGGTTATGATAATACACCACATGCAAAATGGATGTCACCAAGTATCACGACCATTCATCAATCCATAAATTTTATGGGAAAACAATCCTTTAATTTACTTAATAAACTCATTCATGGTGTTGAACTAGATACTCTTCATGATATTATCGATGTTTATTTAGTAGAACGAGAAACAGCATAAAAAAAGCGCGATGCGCTTTTTTTTATAAACTAAGATCATCTACATGATTTAAATATGCTTTAAGGGGCTCTAATAATTGTTTGATCATGCCTTGTTTAAACGGTAATGGTAGCTGATGTGATTCTAATATAGATGAAAATGTCATTGAACCACCCACTCGACATACACTCAAGTAAGTTTTAAGTGCTGCTTCTTTATCCACACGATAAGCATGCCAAAAATAGAACGCAACCACTTGCGCAAGTGTGTAATCAATATAATAAAATGGATCTGAAAACACATGTATTTGTCTGTACCAAAATGTCCCTTTATTTAAAAAGATATCATCATCATAATCTTTATAAGGTAAATATCTTTTTTCTAATGTTCTAAAAATTGTCTTTCTTTCTGCTTTTGATAACTGAGGTTTATTATAAACTTCATGTTGAAAATGATCGATAAGAGCGCCATAAGGTAAAAAAGAGATGGACCCTTCTAAATGTTGATAATAATATTTTTGTGTATCCTCTTTAAAAAATAATGTCATCCATGGCCAAGCAAAAAATTCCATACTCATTGAGTGAATTTCAGCTGCCTCAAGTGTGGGATGTCTATATTCAGGGATTAAATCTTTAGATAAATACATTTGAAGTGCATGTCCAGCTTCATGTGTTAATACATCCACATCATGGGCTGTGCCATTAAAGTTTGCAAAGATAAATGGATACCCATAGTCAGGAATCAAGGTAGCATAACCACCAGACTCTTTATTTTCTTTACTATCTAAATCCAGTAGTTCATGGTCTAACATAAATTCAAAAAAATCATGAATGGTATTATCCATTGCCTGATACATCTGTGATCCAGCTTCTAACAACATTTTTTTATCACCTTTAGGTTTCGCAGATCCACTTAAAAATTTAATGCCTAAATCATAACTTTTAATTGCATTTAAACCTAATCTTTTTTCTTGTCTTTGTATCAGTGTTTTTACATATGGAACAACATCTTCTTCTATTTGTTTTCGATACACTTCAACATCTTGTTGATCATAATCTAAACGTCCAAGACGATCATAACCAAGTTGAATAAAGTTTTCATAGCCTAAGGCTAAGGCGATCTCATGTCTTATTTTGATAAGCTTCTCATAGATATCATCTAGTGCCTCTTCTTTTGTTTCAAAAAATGAAGAAACAGCGCGTTGTGCATCATGTCTAACGTTTCTATCTAAAGATTGCATGTAAGGTGCCATCTTTGATAAGTTTAATATTTGACCATCAAACTCAATTCTTGCAGAAGCAATGAGTTTTGAATATTCCGTGACAAGTTTATTTTCAGTCACTAAATGTTCTTTAATAGAGGCATCAAAGGTTTTCAATTGTTGTTCATACTTCTTAAAAAATAATGCTCCAAATGCTTTCTCTAAAGATTTTCTATCTTCCAAATCAATAACCGTTTGAATGACTTTTTGAAATGCTTCTGTAACGCTAGGTCCCTCTTCATCAAAAAAATTTCTTTCACTTTCATAAAAAGGATCCGCAGTGTTTAGAGAATATCGAATATAAACAAGTTGTGCCATCG
>CAXRJA010000060.1:0-12076 GCA_964230965.1 Acholeplasmataceae bacterium
ATGATATTGATAATGTAGGAAAAACAGCGAGTCATCACACATTTTTTGAAATGTTAGGGAATTTTTCAATTGGAAATTATTTCAAAAAAGATGCCATACAATATGCTTATGAACTATTAACTTCTGATCAATATTTTAAAATGTCTAAAGAGCGCTTATACATGACATATTATCCTGATGATCAAGAAGCATATGATACTTGGATTGCATTAGGTATTGATCCAAGTCACCTTATTCCAGTAGAGGGAAATTTCTGGGAAATTGGACCAGGACCATGTGGACCTGATACAGAAATATTTTTTGATCGTGGTGAAACATATGATACAAGAGGTGTTGAACTCATCAAAAATGATATAGAAAATGAACGTTTTATAGAAATATGGAATGTTGTTTTTTCACAATTTAACTCAACCGAAGGTCTTTCTAGAGAACAATATCCTTTATTACCACAAAAAAATATCGATACAGGAGCTGGTCTAGAGCGATTTGCATGTATTTTACAAAATACAAAAACGAATTTTGAAACAGATTTATTTTTACCAATCATTCATCATTTAGAATCATTATCGGAAATTCAATATGAAGGCCAAATGGCATTTAAAGTGATTGCAGATCACATTAAAGCTTTGACATTTGCAATTTCAGACGGTGCAGTTTTGTCTAATGAGGGACGTGGGTATGTCCTTAGAAGATTATTAAGACGTGCGGTCAAATATGGATTAAAACTCAATTTAAATACGCCATTTTTACATACACTTATTCCGACTGTTGTAAAAATGATGGAAGCTTTTTATCCATATTTAAGTGAACGTCAAGAAATTCTTAAAAAAATCATTTTTCAAGAAGAATCTAAATTTTTTGAAACAATTGCAGATGGTGAACAGTTACTAGATGAAGTATTGAGTCAACTTGAAGGACAAGAATTATCGGGTGACGTCGCATTTAGATTATATGATACGTATGGTTTTCCTTTTGAATTAACTGAAGAATATGTTTTAGAAAAAGGATTTACAGTAAATAAAAAAGATTTTGAAGATGCATTAAATTTACAAAAAGAACGCTCTCGCCAATCCATAAAACAAACATCAAGTATGCATCAACAAGAAGATGCATACTTACAATTTTTTGAATCATCAAGATTTGTTGGATATGATCAGTTTGAAGTAGAAACCAAGGTCATCGGTGTTTTTAAAGAAGGGATTGTTTTAGAAGAAACACCGTTTTATGCAGAGAGCGGTGGGCAATTATCTGATATTGGTACGATTCATGATATGCCTGTGACGCATGTAAAAAAATTACCGAATGGACAGTTTTTACATGTGGTTGGTGAAAACGTCTTTCAAATTGGTGATCGTGTACATGCGATTGTGGATAAAACAACGCGTATGCAAACGAGTCAAAATCATAGTGCAGCACACTTATTTCACCAATCTTTAAAAGAGATTTTAGGATCTCATGCACTACAACAAGGTCAACAAGTCAATGCGTCTGCTTGTCGTTTTGACTTTAACCATTATGAACCATTAAATCATGATACTGTGGTCCAATTAGAGAGACTTGTCAATCATTACATTAAATACGCACCGTTAAATGTAGAAATATACGAAACAACTTTAGAAGAAGCGAAGCATAAGGGTGCAATGGCACTTTTTGGTGAGAAATATGGTGATCTTGTCCGAGTGGTTGATATGGGATGGTCCATTGAACTTTGTGGAGGAACACATGTTACAAATACAAAAGATATTGACCAATTTGCGATTACATCTTTAAGTTCGATTGGATCTGGTATTTATCGTATGGAAGGTATTACAGGTCACAATGTCAAAGAAAAGATGAGACAAGAATTAAAACCATTTTTAGATGAAATTGAACATATCAAAGAGAAAATTGCTTCTGAATCGTATAATTTAGAGGTGTCCGTACCTGAAATTGAGTGTACATATATGGACATCATCAACTTTAGAGCTTACATTGATGTGTTAAGAAAAAACATCAAAGATTTAGAAAAACAAAAAGTAGAAAAAGATCAACAAAACATATTATCTGTTTTAGAGCTTGATAAATATGAAAAAAATCAAGATATGATCGTGATTACAGTCAATCAAATCGATAAAAAGCTATTAAAATCCTTAGTGGATCAAGCATTTGATTATTTAAATCCAGGAACACTTGTGTTAATCAATAAGGATGATCAAAAAGCATCATATGTCATTAAATCATCAAAACAACTTGCATCAGTACTTGTAAAGAAAATCGCCTCGATGACTGAAGGATCAGGTGGAGGACAAGATCATTTTGCACAAGGTGGGACTTCTCGATTAGATCTCATTGAAGATGCAATTAAGGCGCTCCTATTATGAGTGTATACCTTGGATTAGATTTAGGAAGTAAGACGTTGGGGATTGCGATGAGTCATTCCGGTGTCATTGCCTCACCATTAGAAACATTTCGTTTCAAAGAACATCATTATGACATGGCAATTGATCATTTAAAAAAACTCATTCAACAATATGAAGTCACGCACATCATTTTAGGTTTACCAAAACATATGAATAATGATATGGGAGAACGTGCGAATATAAGTGTTGATTTTCAACAGAAGCTTAAAGGCGTCAATGTTATATTATGGGATGAAAGACTCTCGACCAAATCAGCTTTAGATTCAATGCGTATGTTTGGGTTATCACAAAAAGAGAAAAAAGCGCAAAAAGATACACAAGCTGCAATCATCATTTTGCAAAATTATTTAAATTATAAGGAGACGCAACATGGAAGATAAGCAACTTATTATTACTGACGATAAAGGTAATGAACAGCTTTGTGAAATCATTTTTACAATGGAGATAGATGGCAAGTCTTATGTTGTTTTTTCTGTTAATGATTCTGATGAAGTAAGTGCAGCAGAATATATACCTAGTCAAACAGGTCAAGGAGAAGGCACATTTAAAGACATCGAAGAAGATTCGATTTGGGAACAACTTGAAGATGCTTTAGAAGCTTATCAACAAGAACTTGATGCCGAAGAAAATGATTCAACACATTAAAACACATGCATTACAAAATAACATTCCAATCATCACCGATGATGTTTCAGATATTTTGACATACGTCATTCAAACATATCAATTTAAAAACGTTCTTGAAATAGGAACTGCAACATCATACAGTGCACATGTAATGGCACAAGCTGGTGCAGAAGTTTTGAGTATTGAAAGAAACAAAGAACGCTTTGATATTGCTCAAGCATTTGTTGAAAAAAGTCAATTGAAAAGTAAAATTCATTTAATTTATGATGATGCATTAACATATGTGTGTCCGAATCAAACATTTGATTTAATATTTATAGATGCTGCAAAAAGTCAATACATTAATTTCTTTAACAAATATGAACAATATTTGCATCCACTTGGAATGATTATTGTTGATAATATATATTTCCATCATTTAAAACCATCTCAAGTCAAGAGACATACGCGTCAATTATTAAAAAAGCTAGAGAAATTCAAAGTTTTCATACAATCTCACGAACAATATGTAAGTAAGATCATGTCATATGGTGATGGTACTAGCATAAGCGTTAGAAATATTGATCGATTTCATGATTTAGAATCAAAGATTGATAATTATATTAAAAATAAGAGAGAACGCGAATGATAAGTGATCATTTTGATTACATGGGCGTTCCCATTTATATCAAGAAAAAACCGATCAAACATGTGTATATTAGAATACGCGAATCAGGCTGTCACATCAATATGTCTAAAAAAATGTCAGCGAAATTTGTTGAAAATTATCTTAAAGAAAATATTAAAGCGATAAAAAAAACGTATTTAAAGCTAAAAGATATGACGTATTCCATACTCGGAAAGCCAATATCAGTATCATACATTAAAGATCATTATGATTATAATTTCAATGGAAATCATTTAACCATTGCTCATCCTATCTCATTTGATGCGGGATTTAAAGCATTTTTAAAAACATCCATGATGTCATATATTCAACATCTTGAAGATCAACTAAAAACCCATTTGAAATCATTTGAAATCACACCTGTTCCCTATCGATTTAAATATTTAACTTCGAAATTTGGGAGCTATCATCGCGTGAAACATACGATTACACTCAATACATTTTTATATATGTTGGATCCAACGCTTATTTTCCATGTATTAATGCATGAGTATGCACATACAAAAGCGTTTCATCATCAGCCATCTTTTTATGATTTACAACATCAATTATGCCCAAATGATAAAGAATTATCAAAAAGGCTCAAAACATTAACGATTCCAAGACAATTTACGTTATAATAATAAAGAATTATTTAGGAGGATTTATGGCAACAAAACCAGTTTATCAATTAACTCAAGAAGGATATGACCATTTAAAAGAAGAACTTAAAGAGCTCGTTGACGTCAAAAGACAAGAAAACTTAGACGCACTTAAAGAAGCAAGAGCGCAAGGGGACTTATCAGAAAATGCAGATTATGATGCTGCAAGAACAGAACAAGCACGTATTGAATCTAGAATTACTGAAATTGAAAACATCTTAAAATATGCAAAAATTATTAAAACAAGTAATGAAGATGTTGTGAATATTGGAAAAAAAGTAAAAATTAGGTTTCAAGAGACTAATGTTGAAAAAGAATTTTATTTTATTTCAAGTATCGAAGTGGACCCAAAACTCAACAAAATTTCAATCGAATCACCGATTGGTAAAGCATTAAAAGGACATGAAGTTGGGGATATTGTTACATTTAAATCTGAAACAAACAAAGTATCAACTATTGAAATCCTTACGATTGAATAATGGCTTTCTACAAATATATTAAACCTACATTATACGCATCAAGCATACAAGATATACCCTATGAACAATTAAAAAAACAAGGTATTCATACCTTGTTTTTTGACCTTGATAATACTGTCATGAGTTATGGTGAAACATTGATTTCAAACGAAATTATTCAATTTTTAAATGACTTAAAGGCGACTTTTAAAATTATGATTGTTTCAAATAGTGGATTTAAAAGAGTATCTAAAGCATCTAATCATGCCAAACTTGAATTTATACATAGTGCGAAAAAGCCACTTAAAATAGGTTACAAAAAAGCTTTGAAAAAGGCAGCGTGTACAAAAGATAAAGCCGTTTTTATCGGTGATCAATTAATGACCGATATTTATGGTGCGAATAGAATGAACATTGTATCAGTACTCGTAAAACCCGTGAAACAAAGAAGTGATCATTTTTTTACACGAACAAATAGGAAAATTGAACGATTTGTCATTAAAAAAATGTTTAAAAAACATCCAAATTTAGTGACAGATGCATTAAAAGCATATGCAAAAGATATCCATGGATTATAAAGAGACGTTAAGTAAATTAAAAACAGATCTTTATACACGTTTAGAAAAGCATTTAAAAAGAATAAAGCATGTTGAAGGCGTTGCCTCTTGTATGAAGGCATTTTCAAAAAGATATAATTTAAATATAGATAAAGCACAGATAATTGCTTATCTACATGATTTAACAAAATATGAATCGATTGCTTATCATCTAAAAAATATCGAACAAGTTTATAAAAATACTTTTGCAGAGGACCCTTATTATTTACATGCACTTTCAGCAGCGTATATTGGGAAAACGCGTTATCAAATCAATGATCCATCCATCTTAAATGCAGTGATGTATCACTGTACAGGGTATAAAGATCTAGATGTTTATGGTAAGCTATTAATCATATCAGACATTTGTGAACCAAATAGACCTTATGAGGATGCAAAGGACCTTTATGAACTCGCTTTTAACAATTTAGAAGAAGCCTATCAGAGATCAATTCGTATAAAATACACGTCTCATTTGTTACACAATGATCAAATTCATCCATGGTTTGACACCCAAATATTTACTAAAAAAGGACACGTATGACACCGAAAATTCAAAAGATAATTGAACAACTTGAACAAGTTAAAGCAAAGGATATTAAAGTATTTAACTTAAAAGATATTTCGCCATTCTATGATTATTTCATTGTTGCTACTGCAACTGAAAGACAATCGAATGCAGCCATTAATTACATTAAAAAAGCTTTAGATGAAAGTGACATCAAACATTCTGAAGGTAAGGGTGGTTCCTGGCTGTTAATGGATTGTTACGATGTAATTGTTCATATTTTTGATGAAGAATCTAGACAATTTTACCAATTTGATCAACGTTTAATGGAGTATGTTGTGGATGACATTTCAGCAATTATATGAAGCAAACATACCAGATGATATCTATATACAATATGTCGATCTATTGAAACCATATATTGACGATTCTAAAAGAATTATAGATATCGGGTGTGGGACAGGAAAATTACTTTCTTTATTAAGACCTTATACAAAGCATTTATATGGTATTGATCTTGATCCAGATATGATTCAAGCTGCTAAAAGTAATTATAAAAACATCACATTTATGCAACATGATATGCATGATCCATTACCATATTTTGCTGATATCGCGATTTTATCAATGGATGTGATACACTTTACAAAACATCCTGAACGTGTCTTATTTAATGTCATGGATGCATTAGATCAAGATGGTCTCATTATCTTTGATTATTTTACCAAATCGCTTGAAAATATATATGAAATACACCAGACACCTTTCCCATATACATGGAAACGAACTATTGATGGAAATACCATTTATCATGTTGTTAGCTTTAATAATAAAGACTATAAATTAAAGCAATATATGCACCCTCAAATGAATTTTCTAACATTTTTCAAAGAATATTCTTATGATGTCAGCACAATTCAATCTATAGATCCTAATAAAACCATTATCATTGCAAAATGATGATGGTTTTTTAGTAATTTTATTACATGTTTCTACTATTATTCAAAGGAGTACATAATGAAACATCTATGGAAAATTATATTAGTAATTACAGGGGTCATTAGTTTGTGGCTTATTCCAACACAAGAAAAATTGCTCATAAAAGTACCTAATGATACATCATTTCAAATTACAATTAAAGGTGCTGTGGTTTATCCAAAAACCATGACATTTTATGAACCGATTACATACGAAGAGATTCTTAAATATGCAGGGGGATTATTAAATGCTGATGCATCATATACACCTACAAAGTATATGTTTTATCAAAGTCAAACAATTGATATTCCATTTAAAACTGATGTTGAAGAACAAGCTCTTGTTATATCAAAAATAAATATCAATACAGCCTCATTTTCTCAATTAATAACCATTCCTTATATGACAGAAACACGTGCTGCAGAGCTAATTATTTATAGAAGAGAACACGGCTTTTTTGAGACTATAGAAGCCCTTATAAATGTGAAATATATTGGAACTGCAACCATTGAAAATCTGCGTCCGTTTATTACAACGTCATAATCCATTTTTTACAATCATCATTGTATTAGCAGTATTTTACAGCATCTTATACCCGATATTGATTGGTATTTCTTTGTTTATATATATAAAGTATTTCAAGCATGTATACCATAAAATATTATGGATGTCATTGCTTCTTTTTTTTATCGGTTTGCTCTATGGATTCCATATAAACCAAGAACATTTATTGAATCAGGAAAAAGTGACGATTATCTCAAAATTTAAATATGAATATTCTTATAGATATATTGTTAAAACTACCAAAGCTCGGTATACATTATTTTTGAATGAAGATATATCCATTGGATCAGAAATTTTACTTAATTCCAACATTGAGTCATATCCCAGACAAACAATTCCTAAAAATATACATGTATATGAATATTATTTAGGTAAAAACATAAAAGGCATCTTAAGAAATGTAGACATCATTTCTATAGATGAAAAGTGGTCTTATTCTAATTACATATACGAATTTAAAGAGATATATCATGATACGAGTATCGGTCCTTTTATTTATTCCTTTTTATTTGATGATAGCGATGAGATTGATGCAATCACCGATTCTTGGTTTGGATATTTATTTTCTTTATCTGGCATACATATTTATTTTTTAAGTCAACTCTTGATTGTATTATTTAGTATTCAGAAAATTCACATGAAAAAGTTGCTTAAAATACTAATTATTGTGCCTTTTTTTATATTGCAACCACTTCAGGTTACTTGGATACGTTTGTTATTTATTGAAATCATTGGAATGATACTTTATAAATTTAAAGTATTTATTCCAAAATATATATTACTTGGCATACTCTGGATAAGTATTCTAATCATTTTCCCATATAAGATTTATGATATTGGTTTTTTTATAAGTTTTTTTATTGTATTGAATTTATATGTAGTGCCTACTTCAAACACGTCTTTTATAATGAAGCAATATTATGTGATTCTACTTATTTCAACAATATTGTTTTTATTTCATGGTCGTCTGTATGTTCTACCGATGGTATTGCTTCCATTGATCATCACTTTATTTATATATATGATATTTATGCCAACACTCATCATGTTTTTGTTAAACATTACAAGTCAACCAGTAATCCATTTGTTTTATAAATTGATTGATGTATTAAATATGTTGAATCGTAAGGAATTTATCATATATACGTATCAATCTTCTCCAATCATTCTTTCAATTGGACTAATCATGATTCTTTTTGGTAGTTTAAAGTATTCAAAAAGAGGCATGTTAAAGTTAATGACGATGATGTTACTATCTTTGACATTATTGAGTCGGATTTTGATTGGTTCACAAACACCGTCACTTATTATTTTAGATGTTGGTCAAGGAGATGCATCTGTATATATGGATAAAGATTGTGTTGTTGTTATTGATGCTTTTGGAAAAGTTCAACGTTATTTAAACAGTCATGGAAGAAATCAAATTGATTATTTATATGTGACACATAGTGATATTGACCATATGAAAGAAGTTGAAAACTTAGTGGATAATATGGATATCAAATATATCATTACAAGTCCATATCAACCATTACCAAGCATAGTTTCTTCAACAATTTATGACTTTCCGCATCAAATTGTTTGTGGTGAATCAACAATTACGATACTTGGACCTAGGACTTCTATGTTTGATGATAATGATGACTCTTTAATCATATTATTAGAATTTCTTGAAACATCTATTTTATTTACAGGTGATGCATCAATCAAAAGAGAACAAGAGATTCTTCAATATTTTCAAGAAACAATCGATGTATTAAAAATTGGACATCATGGATCGAAAACCTCTACATCTATGGCATTCATATCTTCTTTACAACCTCAATATGGAATCATAAGTACATCAAAAAATAATCGCTATGGCATGCCGCATAAGGAAGTTATTGACATATTGACGATGAATCGCATCAAATATTACATAACATCACTAGATGGGAGTATCAAAATGACAATTCATAATGGCAACATACAGTTTGAAACATTTCCGCCATAAGTTTGATATAATGTCCATATGATATCTAAAAATTATGCATTCATAAGTCAAAATAATACTCATATTCAAATGCGCATTCAATCATTATTAGAGACACTTGTGAAAGATTCTACAGAAGTACTTAAGTATGATTGTACAGAAACAAATTTCTTGAATATTTATGAAGAGATGATCACACCGTCTCTCTTTTATGACGAGAAGGTAATTGTACTCACGCATGTGGGTGCTTTCATGAACGACAAAGAGATTCAACCTCAATTCATCAAGTTCATAAAAAGAGATAATCAAGATGTTATTCTTATTTTGCAAATATCAGAATTTCCAAATGATTCAGAAGCTAAAAAAGCTTTTGAACTACATGTAGATATTCAAGATATCACACCTTTATCTTCTGCAAGCTTACAAACCTATATCCAAAAAGATTTACTGAAAGATGGATTTAAGATGGATTTTGCTTCACAACAAGCATTTGTCGAACGTTTAAAAAATCAAGAAGAGACATTATATGAGTATTTAAAGCTTCTAAAAACATATAAATATCATGAAAAAGAAATTAATAAAGAAGATGTTAAAACAATTGTTGCGAGACCAGTTGAAGATAATATTTTTGAAATCGTTAAAAGCTATATTGAGGGCAACAAAGTCAAAACAATCCAATTATTTGAAGATTTATTGGTGAAACAGGAAGATCCACTAAGTATTCTTTCAATGATAGGAAGAAAACTTAATGATTTAGAAGATGTGAAAAGATATTTACAAGCTGGTCTTAATCAAAGACAAATATCTGAGCGTATGCACATATCTAACGGGAAAGCATATTATTTAATTAAAGAGGCAAAAAGTATACAAGCAAAAGAGATAGAACACACTATTGATAAAATTAATGCACTCGATTACAAAATAAAATCTGGACGGATGGACAAAACTG
Source organism: Acholeplasmataceae bacterium (assembly GCA_964230965.1). Taxonomy (GTDB): domain Bacteria; phylum Bacillota_I; class Bacilli_A; order Acholeplasmatales; family Acholeplasmataceae; genus UBA8290. The sequence continues at coordinate 10,360 of CAXRJA010000060.1, forward strand.
TTGGTGTCTATTTATTCTTAACTGGAGGGATACATGAATCATCAAACAATCGTCATTATTGATTTTGAAACAACGGGTTTTAAACCAAAAGAAGATGAAATTATAGAAATAGGTGCATTGAAATTTCACACTTCAGATTTGTCAAAGTATGAAACATTCCAAACATTTATTTCCTATGATAAACCACTACCACAAAAAATTATTGAAATCACACATATTACAGACGGTATGTTACGGGAACATGGTATTGAAAGAGAAATTGCAGCACAAAAACTTTTTAATTTTATTCCTGAAGATGCTCTAATTTCAGGTTATAATGTCATGTTTGACCTTGGTTTTTATGATGCATTGATTAAAAAGCACATAAAAAAAGAGTATGTCATTCAACATGATATACTCGACATACTCACGATTTTTAGAGATCTTTCAACAACATCTCATAAATTATCAGATGCAGTGTCATATTATAATGTACTAACACCAAATACACATCGTGCATTAGATGATGTGATTGCCACATTCGAAGTTTTTAAATCCATGGTCAATCAAGATGCACATGTGATAAAGACCTACACGAATATTATAGGGTATCCGCCATTTAGATCCTATTATGGTATTAAACTGCCACATGTGAAATATTTACCGCAGAGAAGTGGTTTAAAAGATTTAAGTTTAGTTCATAAATTATAAAAAAAAAGAATGGATATCCATTCTTTTATTTTAAACTGTTAACGAGTGTCGCAAGTTGAGATTTGTTACGAGCAACAGAGTTTTTATGGAAAATACCTTTTGCTTGTCCTTTGTCAAGTTTTTTGCTAGCGAAAGCTAAGGTAGTCTTAGCAGCGTCGGCATCTTTACTTTCTACCGCACGCTCAACGGCTTTAATTGCAGTACGAACTGATGATTTATAAGATGCATTGAATAAACGTCTTTTTTCGTTCGTTTTATTACGTTTAATTTGTTGTTTAATGTTTGCCATTGTTTCACCTCCAATTTACGCGATATTATTCTATCAAATCAAGTCCGAAAATGCAACAAATAAAACAATTTTATGGTAAAATATGATTGTTATGAGGTATAAAAATGAACTTAGCAAATAAACTCACATTGTCACGATTTATTATCATTCCAATTATGGTGATCGTTGTATATGTGAAGGCATTTGATCAAGCAGTTGGATTTTTAGGATTATCTATAGAACAATTTATAATATCGATATTATTTTTTATTTCCGCCTTTACCGATTATTTAGATGGTTATATCGCACGTAAAACCAATACAATCACTGTTTTTGGTAAATTTTTAGATCCTATTGCAGACAAAGCTTTGGTTTTAACCGCACTTACATACTTGATGTATTTGGGTGTTATGCCGTTTTGGGTCATTGTCATTGTTTTTCTAAGAGAATTCATTGTAAGTGGATTAAGACTAGTTGCTATCGAATCGAAAGAAGTCATTGCTGCTGGAAAATTAGGGAAACATAAAACTGCTTGGACAATGTTTGCAATTATGTTTTTCTTATTAAATTTTCAACAATTTTCTTTTATTGCGTCACAAGTACTCATATTTATATTTGTAACACTTACTATATTATCTGGTTTTGAATATTTAAATCATCATAAATCATTATTTAAAAATAGTTTCAAGTAAGATTCATAAAATTAAGTAATATTATTTAAGGAGTTCATCAATGGATAAAGATAAACGTAGTCAAGCA
>CAXRJA010000061.1:0-15558 GCA_964230965.1 Acholeplasmataceae bacterium
TGGAAGAAAACCAAATCAAGTGAAAACGGCACATGCACTTGGTTTGAAAAAACTCCATTCAGCAGTGACCAAAGAAGTCAGCCCACAAATTCAAGGGATGATCGATACCATTTCACACTTAGTACGTGTGGAAGAAGTATAAGGAGGATACCATGTTACATGAACTTCAGCCTACACCAGGATCACGTCACGCACGCAAGCGTTTAGGACGTGGACCAGGAAGCGGTACAGGAAAAACATCTGGTAAAGGTCATAAAGGTCAAAATGCACGTTCAGGTGGCGGTGTACGCCCAGGCTTTGAAGGTGGACAATTACCTTTATTCCAAAGTTTACCAAAACGTGGATTTAAAAACATTAACCGCAAAGACTATGCCATTGTGAACTTAGAGGATCTCAATGCATTTGCAGCGAGTGATGTTGTAACGCCAGAAACATTATTAGGACGCAATGTGATTAAAAAACAATTGTCTGGTGTAAAAGTGTTAGGCAATGGACAATTAGACAAAGCACTCACGGTAAAAGCACACAAATTTTCTAAATCAGCTGAAGAAGCGATTAAAAAAGCTGGTGGAACCGTCGAGGTGATCTAACGTGTGGACACGATTATTAAGTATTTTAAGTAATAAAAAAGTCATGCTAAGATTACTCTTCACCCTAGGTATTTTACTTATGGTCAGAGTCCTTAGTTATATTACCATTCCACTTTTTGATACAGATCAAATCACACGATTTATTAATTCAAGTGGAAGTTTTATTGCGATTTTAAATAACTTTTCTGGTCAAGCATTAGAAAGATTCTCAATTCTTGCCTTAGGGATTTCTCCTTATATTACGGCATCTATTGCCATCCAATTGCTTCAAATGGTGATTCCATCATTTAAAGAGTGGAGTGAACAAGGAGAAACTGGTAAACGTCGTTTAAATCAAGTGACAAGATATATTGCAATCGGACTTGCATTTGTACAAGGGTTCGCACTTATTCTTGGTATTTCAGTGAATGGTAGTGTGTTTATTCCAAGTATCGAAGCATCTGTTATTTCTAATTTTAGATATGTGTTTTATATTTATATGGCACTTGTCATTGCAGGTGGTACTGCAATAGCGATTTTCTTTGCTGATCTCATTACGAAAAAAGGTATTGGAAATGGGACATCGATATTAATTGTTGCAGGGATTGTAACAAGTTTACCTTCCATGTGGACAACATTATGGAATAAATATATCGAAGCACCTGTCAATGAGACATTCTTAAATTATGTTTGGTTTGTACTTATCATTCTTATTTATTTTGGTGTGTTATTGGGTGTTGTTTATATACAAGCTGCAACACGTAAAATACCAGTACAATATGCAAATAGACAAGGAAAATCTGATTCTAACATTCCGATGAAAATCAATAGTTCAGGTGTGATTCCAGTCATCTTTGCACAAACGATTTTAAGTATTCCACTCACAATTATTGGACTTTCTGGATCAACAAGTAGTGGTGGTTTTGTTGGATGGATTCAATCTATCTTTGGATATCAAGAACCGATTGGATTTATTTTATATGTGTTACTCATTATTGTATTTTCATTCTTTTATGCATTTTTAATGGTTAATCCAAACAAGATTGCCGAAAATTTATCTAAAGGGAATGCATACATTCCGGGTGTAAGACCAGGAGAAGATACGAAAGATTATGTTGCCAAATTATTGTTTAAGATAACGGTGATTGGAACAACGTATTTGGTAATACTTGCAATTATGCCAATTTTAACATCTATTATTTTTGGATTTAATGCAACGGAAGCATCCGTCATTACATTAGGTGGAACAAGTTTACTTATTATTGTAGGTGTTGCAGTTCAAACAACTGAACAACTAGAAACCGATGCAAAACAAGAGACTTACGCTGGCATTTTTGAATAGTATTCATTATGAAAATAATTCTAATAGGCCCACCAGGTGTTGGTAAAGGGACCGAAGCGAAAAGATTAGCAACATTATTTAATATTCCACATATTTCAACAGGTGATATGTTTCGTGCCATGTTTGATGCAGATACTGAACTTGGGAAAATTGCAAAAGCACATATCAATCGAGGTGAACTTGTTCCTGATGATTTAACCAATGCGATGGTGATTGAAAGACTTGAAGAACCAGATGCAAAACAAGGATTTTTATTTGACGGATATCCTCGGAATATTGTTCAAGCAAAAGCACTGGATGACTTTTTATTAAAACAAGGTGAAAGTATGGACGCCATACTATATATTGATGCAGATATTGAACTCATTACAGAACGTATCGCAGGTCGACGCGTATGTAAATCATGTGGTGCGGTGTATCATATAAATTATAAAAAACCTAAAGTTGATGGGGTTTGTGATCAATGTCAAGGTGTGCTATACCAAAGGAAAGATGATATGGAAGCAACTGTTAGAAGACGCTTAAATATTTATCATGACGTGACTGCACCCATCATTCATTATTATAAACATCAACAAGGATTTCATGCGATTGATGGCAGCGGGAACATTGAAGAAACACATCAGAAAGTGATGGATGTGATTCAATGATTACGATAAAATCAAGCCGTGAAATCGCATTAATGAAAGAAGCAAGTCAGATTTTAGTTAGGGCAAGACAAGCGCTTTTTGAAAAAATCCAACCTGGAATTTCGACAGAAGCGCTTGATCAACATGCCGATACAATCATCCGAGATTTAGGGGGCATCCCTTCATTTAAAGATTATGAAGGGTATCCAAAATCGATTTGTACATCTGTGAATGAAGTTGTGATTCATGGTATCCCCTCTCAGAAAGTCATTTTAAAAGATGGTGATATTATTAGCATTGATATTGGTGTCAATGTGAAAGGATATCATGCAGATTCAGCATTTACATATGCTGTAGGTAATATATCAAAAGACGCAAAACAACTTTTAGAAATCACAGAAAAAGCATTATATATTGCGATTCAAGAGGCAAAACCTGATAATTATGTATCTAATATTGGTCATGCAATTGAAAACTTTATCAAGCCCTATGGTTATGGTATTGTTGAAACATTTACAGGACACGGTATTGGAAAAGCATTACACGAAGCACCTCAAGTATTAAATTATGGTCCTAAAAATCAAGGTCCTAAATTGAAACCAGGCATGACGATTTGTATTGAGCCGATGATTAATTTAGGAACAAAAGACGTGAAAGTCTTATCAGATGGTTGGACAGTTGTGACTGAAGACAAAAGCTTAAGTGCACACTTTGAGCATATGATCTTAATCACAGAAGATGGTTGTGAAATCATGACCGCACAAAAGGAGTGAATCTATGGCAAAAGATGATGTCATTGAAGTAGAAGCAAAAGTCATCGAAGTATTACCCAACACAAAATTTAAAGTAGAACTTGTTCAAAATGGACATATCGTGATTGCCCATGTGTCTGGTAAAATCCGCATCCACAACATACGCATTTTACCTGGTGACAAAGTAACGGTTGAATTGTCACCATACGATCTTACAAGAGGCAGAATCACATATCGTAAAAGATAGAAGGAGGATTCCACATGAAAGTTAGAGCATCCGTTAAAAAAAGAAGTGAAGACGATATTATTGTGAGACGTAAAGGTAAAGTTTACGTCATTAATAAAAAAGTAAAAAGACATAACCAAAGACAAGGTTAATAGGAGGAAACATGGCTAGAATTGCAGGCGTTGATATTCCTCGTGATAAACGTATTGTAGTCGCACTTACATATGTTTATGGCATTGGTTTACCAACATCACAACAAATTCTTAAAGATGCAAATGTCTCTGAAGATACCCGTGTAAAAGCATTATCTGAAGATGAACTTAACCGCATCCGTACAGAAGTAATAAAATTTCAAACTGAAGGGGACTTACGTAGAGAAGTGACCCTCAATATTAAAAGATTAATGGAAATTGGATCATACAGAGGCATGAGACACCGTAGAGGGCTTCCTGTTCGTGGACAAAACACACGTAACAATTCAAGAACTCGTAAAGGTAGAAAAGCTGGCTCTGTTGTGAAGAAAAAATAAGGAGGTATGAACTATGGCGAAAAAACGTACAGGAAAAAAACGTGTTAAAAAGAATGTCCCTCATGGAGTCGCGCACATTCATACCACATTTAATAACACGATTGTAATGATTACCGATTTAAATGGTAATGCCGTTACTTGGAGTAGTGCAGGTGCACTCGGATTTAAAGGATCAAGAAAATCAACACCATTTGCTGCACAAATGTCAGCAGAAGCAGCTGCAAAATCAGCATTAGATAATGGCATGATTAAAGTTGATGTAGAAGTTAAAGGTCCAGGTCCAGGGAGAGAAGCAGCAATTCGTTCGCTTCAAGCAGCAGGACTTGAAATCTCGTCCATTAAAGACGTCACACCAGTGCCACATAATGGATGTCGACCACCAAAACGCCCACGTGGTTAATAAGGAGGAAAGACATTGAAAGATTTAAAATTTGAACGTCCGACATCAGTAGAAGAACTTTCTTATGATGGATTTAAAGGTCAATTTGTCATCAAACCACTTGAAAGAGGATATGGGTTAACACTTGGAAATGCATTACGTCGTGTGCTATTATCATCATTACCAGGTGCTGCGATTGTCAATGTCAAAATCGAAGGTGTAGAACACGAGTTCTCAACACTTGAAGGTGTTGTAGAAGATGTCATGGGGATCATCTTAAACTTAAAAAAAGTTATTTTTAAAGTAGAGTCCGATGATCCAGATTACGAACAAAAAATTGAACTCACTGCAATGGGTGAAGGTGTTGTTACAGCGGCTTCATTTGATTCCATTGATGGTGTCGAAATCATTAATAAGGATCAAGTGATTGCACACTTGGCACCAGAAGGAAAACTCATGATGGAAATCACAGTCCGCCGTGGTGTTGGTTATGTAAATGCTGAAGCTAATAAAGCATTTAATTATAATGAAAAAAGTGTGATTGCAATCGATTCAATCTTTACACCAGTGACACGTGTATCTTATGTTGTGGAAAAGACACGTGGTGATATGGATGAACTTACATTAGATATCGAAACGAATGGTGCGATTGAAGCGAAAGAAGGACTTGCACTAGCATCTAAAATGTTAATGGATCATTTAGAAGTCATCGTTGAAATTAGTGAAAAAGCACAATCTCAACAATTCATTTTTGAACAAGTAGAAGAACCAATCAATAAGAAGTTAGAAATGAAAATTGAACAACTTGATTTATCTGTGCGTTTATTTAATGCACTCAAACGATCAGGTATTTATACAGTTGCTCAAATATTGAAACTCACTGAAGAAGATGTCATGCGTTTAAGAAGCTTAGGCCGTAAATCATTTAAAGAATTAAAAGATAAATTACATGAACACGGTTTAGAGTTTGAAAATGCAATTGGAAAAGGCTTCTCATCTTTAGGTGACACAGAAAAGGAGTAAATCATGGCATATTCTAAATTAGGTCGTAACTCTGATCAACGTAAAGCATTATTACGTGATCTTGTCACAGACATTATTATTCATGAACGTATTACAACCACAGAATCTAAAGCTTTTGAACTTCAAAAACTTGCAGAGTCCATGGTCACTTTAGCGAAAAAAGGAACACTTGCTTCACGTCGTCAAGCGGCTGAAACCGTACGTCCTGAACTTGTTAAAGAAGGTCAAACAGCACTTCAAAAATTATTTGCTGAACTTGGACCTCGCTACGAATCTCGTCAAGGTGGATACACACGTATTATTAAAACTGTCCCACGTCGTGGAGATGGTGCACCGATGGCAATTATTGAGTTTGTATAAAAGTATAAGAGACAAGCAAACGCTTGTCTTTTTTACATAAGGAAATTATGATGAAAAAACTATTTTCAATTACAATCAGTATTATCACACTTGTGACATTATCTTCGTGTATTATCGAAACTCCACCAATAACCACAATCAAAGAAATCGATTATACCATTGAAAGATACTTACAGACAGTGGATGGCACATCGTATGAAATCGATGCAATAACTGTTGAAAAAGATCCATTAGGTACATTTAAAACAATTTCGATAGAGTATGATGGATTTTATCTTAATGAAGAGATTTCAAATCATATATTTGTTGTTGATGAGTCCTTAGAAATTGTTGAATTGTACTATGATAGACTTCCTTATCAAATTTCTTTTTATTTATCTTCTGGGCTTTATGACACTCAAACATTTTTATTTGGTCAAGAAGTTATATTTCCTAATCTATCTCAAGTCATTGGATGGAAAAATGGTATGGATGAAGTCGTTAATGGTGTACAGATTGTTACGCGTGATGATCGTTTTTATGCAATAGAAGAAGATCAAACTGCAATCAATTTTGAAGGGTATTATGCAGTATTAAATGATGTTGAAATGGCTTTGTGGTATGAAACTTTGCAAGAGATGATACAATCTTATACGTACGTTTCATACGGTGATGCAAGAGATATATTACAAGATAGTGATGAAGATCCGAATAATCAAGACAATGTCTTACTCATTTATAACCGTGATTCAGTATTAAGTACTTGGGATGCAGGAGTCACTTGGAATAGAGAGCATGTTTGGCCAAGATCAAAACTACCAAATTCGACTTCAGAAGCCGACTTGCATTTATTAAGAGCATCGAATCCTGTATTGAATTCAACGAGAGGTAATTTATCTTTTGTAGATGGATCTGGTGAAGCTAGAATCATAGGCTCTGGATGGTTTCCTGGGGAAGAAGATCGTGGTGATGTCGCAAGAATTGTTTTTTATGTCATAATGATGTGGGAGACAAACATCAATCTCATTGGTGATTTAGATACATTTTTAAAATGGCACAAAGAAGACCCAGTCGATGATTTTGAAAGACAACGCAATCAAGTCATTTATGCATATCAACGGAATCGAAATCCATTTATTGATTATCCAGAACTCGTATCTATATTTTATCCAACGACACCTCAAAATATTACATTTGAATTTAATACCATCCCATCAATTTCATATAGAGAAAAGCATGCACAATACAATGTGCATGCTTTTTTATAAATAGCGTTTAATGATGCCAATAGGTTGTGCACCAGGAAGTAAGTGATAATCAGAGGTTGATTTGTAAATCATCACAGAAGGTGTGGAGAGCACTTTAAATTCATTTCCGATGTCTTGATGATCTGCTAAGTTCACTTTTAAGATGTTAATGGAAGGATCTTGCATATCTAATTTTTGTAATGTGAAATGATACATGGAGCACGTGCCACACCACGGTGCATGAAACACAACAACTACGGGTTTTTCTTTTGCAAATTCATTCATTTCGTCCATAGTTTCAATATCTTGAATCATATATAAATCTCCTTTAAATAGGCTTTACTATGATATAATAACATTAGTTATGAAGGAGTTTCAATGATTCATGTTAAAAATATGACATTTTCATATAATGGTCAAGATGAGGCAATCAAAAATGTCTCTTTTTCTATTGAAAAAGGACGTTTTGTTTCCATTGTCGGTCATAATGGCAGTGGTAAATCAACACTCGCCAAATTGTTGGTCGGCTTATTAAAACCGAGTAGTGGATCACTCTCCATTGATGACTTAGATTACCAAGATCATAACATGATTGATATAAGAAAAAAAGTTGGGATTGTATTTCAAAACCCAGACAATCAATTCGTCGGCGTGACAGTACGTCATGATATTGCTTTTGGATTAGAAAATCAACAATTAGAACCTTCAATTATGGAAGAGAAAGTACACTATTATGCATCACTCGTTGGTATGGAGAATTACTTAGAAAAAGAACCGCATCAATTATCAGGTGGTCAAAAACAACGTGTTGCAATCGCATCTGCACTTGCTATGGAACAAGAAATCATTATTTTTGATGAATCAACATCCATGTTAGACCCTAAAGGTGTAAAAGATATGATGGAAACCATCATTAACATACATAAACAATTTAAGAAAACCATTATAATGATTACTCATGATTTAAGACAAGCAGGATATACTGATGACATGCTTATCATGAAAGATGGTACTTTAATTGCACAAGGAAAACCCTCGACATTATTTCAAGATGTTAAGTTATTAAGGTCCACGCAGCTCTTGCTTCCTTTTGAATTAGAATTATATGAAAAAGCGAAAGAATTAAATATGAATGAAAAGGTTATTCATGCATTATGGGCATACAATTCAAAGACGTAACCTTTCGTTATAAAGGATTTAAAACTTCATATAAAGCACTTGATATGATCAACTTGGATATTGCCCCTAAAGGTGAAATCATTGGTATATGTGGCCGCACTGGTAGTGGGAAATCTACACTTGTACAACATATGAATGGGCTGCTTCAGGCAGATGAAGGCACTGTATCTGTATTTGATATCCAACTACCAAATAAGAAGAAAATCAAGCTCAATACAATTAGAAGACGTGTTGGTCTTGTTTTTCAATTTCCAGAATACCAATTATTTGAAGAAACGATTTTAAAGGATGTAATGTTTGGTCCTAAAAACTTAAAGATGAATCATGCATTAATTGAATCTATTTCTAAATCGTCTTTAGAAGCTGTTGGTATAGATGCATCGCTATTTGATCAATCCCCATTTAGAATCAGTGGAGGACAAATGCGTCGTGTTGCAATTGCCGGAGTATTGGCAATGCAACCCGATATTCTAGTCCTCGATGAACCAACGAGAGGATTGGACCCTGTTGGACAAAAAAAACTCATGGAAATGCTATATGATGTTCATCAATCACAGCAAAAGACCCTTTTAATTATTTCTCATGACATGGATATATTAGGAGCTTATACGAATAGAATTATTGTGATGAATGAGGGTGAAAAGATATTTGATGGGGATAAAGATAGTTTATTCAGTCATCCTAAATTTGATCAAATGAACTTAGATTATCCATCCTCAATAAAAGTCATGAAACATCTTCATAAAGAGATTTCCTTGCCATATAAATTACTATATACAATGGATGAAGTCATTTCTCATATAAAGGAGCATATCCATGAATAATATGACGATTGGGCAATATATCCCTGGAAATTCTTGGCTACATCAATTAGATCCTCGTATTAAAATGATGTCAATAATCATGCTATTAATTAGTATATTTTTAATTCCAATTCAGGGAAATCAAGTAGATTTATACATGTTGGCGGGATATTTATTATTGACGATACTGCTTATCATGTCTTCTCAAATCCCAATATTGAAAGTGCTTCAAGGATTACGTCCGATATTATTTTTATTAACGTTTACAGTATTAATTCAAATACTTATTGTGACACCAAATGAAAAAGTTGTATTAACACAACCCGTTACTTTTTATTTATCATGGTCATCCATAAGTGCTCTTTTAGTTTGGTTTATGTTTTATCAATGGTCAAAAAAATGGGTTCGATTTAAAACATTGTACTTTTTATTTAGTGTCATCATGGTTTTCTTTATTCAATATATACTTCCTTTTGGAAATGTTTTTAATTATGAGGTTATTTTGTATGAAGAAACTGTATTAAGAGCTTTATTTATATTTTTTAGAATCGTCATCATCATTATGTTAACTTCACTCTTAACATTTACAACTATGACAACCGATATTAAAGATGGATTAGAAGGTATATTATTGCCATTAAAGTGGATAAAAGTTCCCGTAGATGTACTTGCGATGATGATTTCACTCACGTTACGATACATTCCAACACTACTCATTGAAACGGATAAAATCATGAAAGCACAAGCTTCAAGAGGTGTTGATTTTAAAGAAGCAAGTTTAAAAGAAAAAGTCACACAAGTTATTTCACTTTTAATTCCGGTCTTTGTCATTTCCTTTAAACGCGCAGAAGATCTCGCCAATGCAATGGAAGTAAGGGGTTATGTCATCGGTCAAAAACGTACAAAAATTGATGTTTTAAAAATCAAATATATAGATTTTATCTCTCTTTTTATGGTTGTTTTGATTATGTCAATTACGATTTATCAGGTGTTTTTTACATGAGATATTTAATGTATTGCAGTTATGATGGATCGAATTATTATGGATTTCAATCTCAAAAAAATGCACTTGGGATACAAGAAGTCATAGAAAAAGCTATCAAAAATATGACGCAACAACAAGTAGTTATCCATGCAGCAGGTAGAACCGATAAGGGTGTGCATGCATATATGCAAGCCTTTCATGTTGATTTAACAGGTAGTTTTGAATTATCAAAAATGAAAGATGCGATCAATAGAAGGTTGCCTGAAGATATAAGAATGACGCATGTTAAAATCGTGAAAGATACATTCCACGCAAGACATGATGCAAAAGCAAAAAAGTATGTGTATAAATTATCCAAAAAACCATTAACTGCATTTCAATCCAAATATTATACATATGTTCATGATTTAGATTATGATGTGATGAAACTTGCTTCAAGTGCATTTGTTGGAACCCATGATTTTTTAGGTTTTTGTCAAAAAGTTGAAGGGAAACCAACCATTAAAACAATCTATGATATTAACATTACTGAGACTTCATCAACCATTAACTTTGAATTTTTTGGAAACAGCTTTTTAAAATATATGGTGCGATCGATGATGGGAACACTGATTGAAATTGGGCAACACAAAAAAGCGTTATCTGTCATTAAAGATAATTTGAATCACCCTAATCGAAAATTAGCAGGTAAAACAGCGCCTGCAAAAGGTCTATATTTGAAGAAAATTTACTATAAAAAAGTGATATAATAACACAAAGGAGTACCCATGTTTATAACATTTGAAGGTGGAGAAGGTTCGGGAAAAACAACCATTATTGAGCGCATCGCATCACACTTCAAAAATTCATATAAAGTCATTATTTCAAGAGAACCTGGGGGCTCTTTTATTGCTGAATCCATTAGAGATCTTGTTTTAGATCCAAAGCATAAAGGGATGTCATATCAAACAGAAGCACTTCTTTATGCAGCATCACGCGCACAACATTTAGATGATGTTTTAATTCCCGCGATGGATACACATGATCTTGTATTGTGTGATCGTTATATTGATTCTTCTTTTGCTTATCAAGGACTTGCAAGAGGGTTAGGATTAGCTTATATTGAAAAAATTAATGATTATGCATTAAATCACTTACCTGTAAAAACATTTTATATCGATGTTTCTCCAAAGGTAGGTCTTTCTAGAATTAAAGATCGCCAAAAATTTGATCGACTTGATCAAGAAAACATGACTTTTCATCATTTGGTAAGACAAGCCTATTTAACAATTGCTGATGTATATAAAGATCGCATTGTTGTTATTGATGGGCATCAATCTATTGATGCTATTACAAATCAAATCATTGATGAAATTGAAAGACAATTACATGACACCAAATGAAATCATTCAAAAAAGTATTCTAGAACATCGATTATCTCATCTTTATTTAATTACCGGTAGTAAAGGTGAGTATCGAGATCAAAAGATACTGGAAGTTGTGCAAACATTGTCAGAAGATACTTCTAGTGACAAGGCGGCTCTTATTGAAAAACAAAAAGTTACATGGATTGAAACAGAAACACACGTCATTAAAAAACAACAAATTCAGGACTTGTTTAAAGAGTTTTCAAAAACCTCCCTTCAAAACCTACGTAAAATTTATGTGATTGAAGATGCTGAAAAACTAAACACCACGTCTGCAAATACATTATTAAAATTTCTTGAAGAACCAGATTCAAAGACATCTGTTGGTATTTTAGTAACGGATAATCAGTATGCGCTTTTAGATACAATCATTTCACGGGCCCATATTTTAAAAATAGCCGAACCAACCATTAAAGAAAAAAAGACATTATTCAAATCCAAAACATTGTCTCCTTTTGAAATAGAAGTATTTACATTGTTGTTTCAAAACGTTGAAGAGGCAACAAATGCAAATGCATCTTCTCATATCAAAGAACTCTTGGTACTTTTTGATTATATGCTTGATCAGTATCAAACAAAAAATTTTGAGTTTGAATTATATGAATTAAGTCGCTGTCTAAATGATAAAGATACATTGATGCAGTTTGTACAATTATGTCTTCGATTTTTAATTGATTTACGAACAGATTCTCAACATATCCATTTTAATTCTAAACAAGATGTGATCACGCATATATCCGATCATATCGATATGTTATCGTTAGATGAATCTATTTCTTCACTGAAAGATATTTTAAAACAAATGCGTTATTTTGTTTCTAATGAATTACAAAAAAGACATGTATTACACATCATCAAATCATTATTTGATTTTGTGTAATTGTATGCATATATAAATGAGATGATGTATGGATACTAGAGTATTACACGGGACACCGTATTATGTTAGTGTACAGAAACACCATGCATACAGTTTAGATACGATTTTACTTGCTTATTTTGCATCAAGTAGAATTCAGTCTGTTTCAAAGATTGTTGATTTGGGTACTGGTAATGGTGTATTGATGTTATATTTGTCACTTTATACAGAGGCAAAGATCGCAGGATATGATATTACACGATCACTTGTTGAAATAGCAAACGAGAATATTAAACGTAATCATTTAGAACATAAAATTAACGTGATACACCAAGACATTAAAACAATTGAATCATTAGAATGTGATTGTATCATTTCAAACCCCCCTTATTTTAGGTATCAAAAAGAGACAAACATCTCAAAAATTGCATCACGATCAATTGCAAGATTTGAGATTGAAATGACGATAGAAGACATCTTTAGAATTGCTAAATCAAGTTTAAAAACGAAACAATCTCTCATTATGATACATAGAAGTGAACGACTTGATGAGTTCATCTTGGTCGCAAACAAGTATCACATGCAACTTAAAGAAATTCGATATGTGCATGCATACAAAGATAAATCTTCAGAAGTTGTGTTATTACACTTTATAAAAGATGCAAAACAAGAATTAAAAGTACTTCCACCACTTATCTTATACGATGCACCACATGTTTTTTCTTCAGAATTACAAAAAATTTATGAAGGAGATTTTCATGTTACTTAGTACATTGTCAAGAAAAGAAAAATTGAAATTTTTGGATTTAGCACTCCATATGGTACTTGTAGATGGCACACCATCTACTCAAGAGCAACGTATTTTAAATATGATGCTGGCAGAAGTTGGTGAAAATATTATTGATCAATATGAATTTGTCAAAAGTGATGCCTTAGAAAATACCATCCAATTTTTTGACGTATTAGATGAAACCACACAACGCATCGTGTATTTAAATCTCATTAGAATTACATTATTTGAAAATGTCTATAATACGTTAGAGCATGAGTTTTTAGAAACCATACGCATGCGATTTCATATCAAAGATGATATGAAACATGAACTCATTCAGTATGTATATCAAGAAAAAGATTTAAGAGAAAATATTCAGAAACTAATTGAACATCCATGGAAAAAATAGAACCAAAAAGTATTTATATTGTCTCAACACCTATTGGCAATTTAGAAGACATTTCATTTCGAGCAATACACATATTAAAACATGTCAATCTCATTTTGTGTGAGGATACAAGGGTTTCTAAGACCCTTTTTCGTTATTATGACATCCAAACACCATATCAAAGTTATCATGAACATACTTCACAAAATGAAACACTGCGAATTATTGAAAAAATCATATCAGGTCAATCTGTTGCTGTCATATCAGATGCTGGAACACCATTGATTTCTGATCCTGGATATGAGCTTATTCAACTTGCATCAGAATATGATATTCGACTTATTCCGATTGGAGGGGCGAGTGCCGTTTTAAACGCACTCGTTGCGAGTAAACTGCCACCATACCCGTTTTATTTTGGCGGATTTTTTCCTAAAAAAGAATCAAAACAACAAGAACTACTTAAACACATAAAATCTTTAGAAGCTACGATTGTTTTTTATGAAGCACCTACACGCATAAAAAAATCACTTAACAAGATGTATCAAATCTTAGGGGCAAGAAAATTAACGTTGGCAAGAGAACTCACGAAAAAGTTTGAAACATTTTATTATGGTGATTTAGAAGATATTGAAGCGATGAATATACAAGAAAAAGGGGAATATGTTATACTAATTCACGGTATAAAATATGATGAAAAACCACTTGATCAAGAGGTTTTTCACCAGTATAAAACATTGTTAAAAGAAGGCTTCAAAAAAAATGAAGCAATGAAAAAGATTGCAACAGACTATAAGCAATCTAAAAACACAGTATATGCCTTTTTAAAGACAAAAGGAGATCAACATGCAAAATAAAAAACCATATTATATTTCAACTGCGATTGCATATGCTTCCGCAATTCCACATATTGGGAACGTTTATGAAGCTATTTTAGCCGATGCGATTGCAAGATTTAAACGATTAGATGGATATGACGTTTATTTTCAAACAGGTACTGATGAACATGGACTCAAGATAGAAACAAAAGCAAAAGTGCAAGGCATGGATCCACAAACATATGTGAATCATATTAGTGATGAAATCAAGCGTATTTATTCTCTTGTAGATATTTCTTACGACAAGTTTGTTAAAACAACGGATGACATTCATAAAAAGTCAGTACAAAAAATATTTGATCAATTGTTAGAACAAGATGATATTTATTTAGGAACATATCAAGGTTGGTATTCAGTTTCTGAAGAATCCTATATTCAAGAAAAAGACATTGTTGATGGAAAAGGGCCTCAAGGAGACACACTTGTATGGACTGAAGAAGAAGTGTACTTTTTTAGAATGTCTAAATATCAAGATCAACTATTAAATCATATACAAGATCATCCAACGTTTATTTCTCCAGAATCTAGAAAGAATGAAATGATTCAAAATTTCTTATCTGAGCCATTACCCGACTTATCTATCTCAAGAACATCATTTAAATGGGGAATTCCTGTATTAAATAATCCTGACCACGTCATATATGTATGGATGGATGCCTTATCCAATTATATTACTGGATTGGGGTATCACCCTGATACATCCTCAAAAGAAATGGATATATTTTGGCCAGCAGATGTGCATTTAATTGGTAAGGATATCTTAAGATTTCATACCATCTATTGGCCAATCTTTTTAATGGCATTAGGACTACCACTACCAAAACAAGTATTTGGTCATCCTTGGATTTTAGTCAATAAAGGAAAAATGAGTAAATCTGTTGGAAACGTGATGTATGTGGATGAACTACTCACACATTTTAAAAAAGATGTTATTCGTTACTATGTGTTACATGAAATACCATATGCACAAGATGGAAATATGACATATGAACTCATCATTGAAAGAAACAATTCTGATTTAGCCAATACCATAGGAAATTTAGTTAATCGTAGTATAGGTATGTCCATGAAGTATCGAGACGGTCGTATTTCATATCAACCCGATACTTTAGAATCTTCAACAACATTAAAAAACAGTGCGCTTGATGCACTTATTAAAATACGTTCACTTATGGATGATTTGAAAGTTGCAGATGCGCTTGAAGTTGTTGTTGAATTAGCAAGACAAGCAAATAAATACATCGATCTTACGGAAC
>CAXRJA010000062.1:0-4502 GCA_964230965.1 Acholeplasmataceae bacterium
TTTGCACCTCTTAAACCGACCTCTTCTTGTACTGTGAATGTTGCATATAGTTGTGCATGTTTTGGTTCAGCACGTTTAAACGCTTCTAAAACAATATAAGACCCTACACGATTATCAAATGCTTTTGCCAAATGATAATGAGGATTTGCTAGTTCATAATAGTCATTATGTGGGGTGATCATTTGTCCAATTTGAATGCCTTTTTCTAAGGCTTCTTCTTTTGATGTAACACCAATATCGATGAATAAATCATCCATCGGAATCGCTTTACTTCTTTGATCAAGTGGAATTAAATGCGGTGGTTTAATTCCTGTAAAACCTATGAGAATGCCAATATCTGTGTGTATATCCCACAATTGTGCGAGCATGACTTGCGAAAACCAACCACCGACGGTTTGAAATTTGATAAAACCTTCATTGGTAATAGAAGAAATAATAAGTCCAATTTCATCCATATGACCTGCAATCATGATTTTAGGTCCTTGAGAACCTTTTTTGGCAATTAATGATCCTAGATTATCTTCTAAAATCTCTGCATTTTCTTTATGAAGTTCATCCTTGATAAAGGCTTTTACTCTAGACTCATGCCCAGGAATACCAGGTAATTGAGTTAATGTTTTTAATATAGACATTGATTCCTCCTAAATATAAAAAAATCCCTAGAAAGCGATAGAACAAGGTATGTTCTGGTGGGGAACGCGTGTGCTGTACTTTGGGATTCCATCAAATGGCTTTCACACCCATACAGTATTCATCCCCAAAATGATAATTTGGGTTCTAACGGTACTTTCTAGGTTACATGTATTATAACATAACTTAAATTATTTTTGAAATAAGGATTCGTATGAAATGACCTTTATTTAAAGACATAACACTTAGTATATCTTTTACGGTAGTTTCAACAACAAAGCCATTATTAGGGACAGGCACATCAATTTTAATGGTGTGATATGCATCCATTGACATCGATTCAATATACGTGAATGTATATGATTTTTTTACGTTTGAAAACATGTTTTTGTTTTCAAAATACATCAATACAGAGACAATGATGATTTTTTCATTACTGACATCTTCTAGTTGTCTTGCAAGATGCCTCGCTCTCGCAATGATGTAAGCTGGTTGATGATAAAACTTTTTTTCATAAAGTAATTTATGCTTATCCTCTTGAAGTTCAAATGGTATACCAATCGTAAAGAGAGATTCTAAAAACGTTTTGAATAAATCGACTTTTTCACGATCTTTAAAATGAAAGTCAGCATACAAATGAAACATTTGTTCGCCATATGCATAGGCAGTTAAAATGAGATGATGTTTATTCATATATTTTAATATCTCATGTAAATGTTTATGAAATGTTGTAAGTGAAATTTTTATTAAATAGTGAGATGATAAGATATAGGTGTCATTATAAATAATCGGTTCAAAAAGAGAATTTGCATACACAATGCGATTATTTTCTTCGTCATGATAATCAAATACATCGATCGTTACACGATCATAGTAACGTTGATATTCAAATACAAATATAAATGCAAATACTGTAGATACCATCAGTAACATCGGTAATCTCAGATACGCATCAAATGAAGCTGTAAGTAATATATAAATGATCATAGGTAAAATTCCTATCATGAGAGCTCTAATAACTGTTGTAAAGCCTTTTTTATATGCGTAATAACTCATTAGAATTAACAAAAAAACGATATATAGATTAAAAAAACGAATAAAAGAAAACGCATTTAAGGCATTCACAATATTAGATGTCTCATTGATGATTAAAAATATACCAGCAAATAAAAGCCCTAATGTTGTAAGTTGTCTAGAAAGTAAATACCACTTATTTTTGTGCAGTTTTTTTGATTGTGGTAGATGATAATAAGCTTTCATTGCTTTTCTATATTCAAAATATGGCCAATAAGAACCACTCAAATGAATTCTTATTGGACTTTTTAAACTTGGACTCATTTTTTTTGATAAATAAAATTCAAATTTTGACAATGGATGAATGATCATAATTAAAGATGCAATTAATCCAATTAAAACTTGATAGTCTGCAGGAAACAAAAATAAGAATAATAAGGTAATTCCAATATAAATGGTATAAACTAACAATTTTTGAACACCACTGAATACAAAAAAAGAGAGCATCGCAAGGATACAAATAAGAATTACTGTAACAATGCCTTGACCATATGGTTCTAATAAAATGAGCAAACTCGGGTATAGGATCATCACTAAGATTAATATAATGACACTTAATGATAGTCTTAACTTCATATCATTTATTATACAAAAAAAAGAATGCGAATGCATTCTTTTCTTGAATTAAGCTTCTTTTTTAGCTGCAGGTTTTTTAGCTGCAGTAGTTTTAGTTGTTGTTGCTTTTTTAGCTGCAGTAGTTTTAGTTGTTGCTTTTTTAGCTGCAGGTTTTTTAGCTGCAGTAGTTTTTGTTGTTGCTTTTGCTGGCTTTTTAGCATCAGTTGCTTTTGTTGCTTCAGTTGCTTTTGTTGTTGTTGCTTTTGCTGGCTTTTTAGCTTCAGTTGCTTTTGTTACAACTTTTTCAACTGGTTCAATAACTTCTACTTTGGGTGCCTTTTCTTCAATTTCTTTAACTTTTACTTTAACTGGTTTAGGTAAGTTACCTTTAATAGCTTCTTGTGCAATATTTACATAAGCTTTGAAGTCTTCAGGATGTGACACAGCAATATCTGCTAACATTTTACGGTTAACTTGTACATTTGCAAGTGCTAATCCATGAATCAGTAATGAATATTTGAAGTTTAATTGTTTTGCTGCTGCGTTGATACGTTGTATCCATAATTTTCTAAATTCTCTTTTACGTTGTTTACGGTCTCTGTAAGCATATGATAATGACTTCATGACCTGTTCATTCGCTGTACGATAGAGTAGTGAACGAGAACCAACATACCCTTTAGCTAGTTTTAATATTTTTTTACGACGATTGCGTGCAACCGTTCCACCTTTCACTCTTGGCATTGTTGTTCTCCTTATAACATATTAGAAATGAGACTTTTAATACGCTTTTTATCAGAATCTGATACTTGAGCCTCACCTCGTAATTGTCTGTTTTGTTTTGTTGTTTTGTTCATTGCTAAGTGTCCAGTATACGCATGTCCACGAACAAGTTTACCAGTACCGGTTACTTTAATACGTTTTTTTAATCCACTATGTGTTTTTTGTTTTGGCATGATCGTCTCCTTAGTTTTTATTTGGTGACACAATCACAATTAGTGATCTGCCGTCCATGGATGGTTTTCCATCTGAACTGCCGTACTCTTGTATCATTTCTAAAAAAGCATTCATGACAGTTTTACCAACTTCTACATGGGTAATCATTCTTCCTCTAAATCGTATAGAAAGTTTCACTTTGTGTCCTTTTTGTAAAAATTTAATACAATGAGATTTTTTGGTTTCTAAATCGTGTTTATCAATAGTAGGTGATAAACGGATTTCTTTTAACTCAGCGACTTGTGTTTTCTTTTTCATTTCTTTCGCTTTACGTTGTTGTTCATAACGGTAGCGAGAATAATCCATGAATTTTGCAACTGGTGGTTTAGAACCAGGTGAAACAACGACAAGATCTAAGTCTTTATCAAATGCCATTTGAATGGCTGTTTGCGTATTTAATACGCCGAGTTTCTCACCTTGATCATCAATTACAAGCACTTGATCTGATGTAATATTTTCATTGACGGGATCGACTTGTTTGACAGGCTTCACTCTTGAATAATGTCTAATAAAGAATACCTCCATAAAAAAAACGTTCACGTGTGTGAACGTATGCAACCATAACGAAAAATAATGATTTTTCGTGACTTTTTGCCTATGAATGCATCATCAGGCGAGCATACGCTTCTTTCCACAGCAAAATCATTATACATAAAAGAAAGTTTAATGTCAACTCAATATACTTTTTTTTCTAACCCAATGAAATGCAAGCACTGAAACACATAGGCGATGCCATACATATAAATTAGAGCAAATGGATTTAATTCAGTATTAAATAAAAAATGATACTCCAAATATAGAGATTGATCTAGCAAAAAGAAATGACTGACATAACACACCATAAATACCATGATCTTATAAAAAATACTATGTATCAATATATGAAACATTTTAAAAATGAATAGCGTACTGATACTTAATATCAATATATTCATGATTTGTATTTCCATTGAAAAATGTATGATTGAAATGATATGTAAACACGCTAGGATGATCGTTTTTGCATCTGAAATTATATTGATATGAAGCCATTCTCTTAGAATTATCCATCGGTGTTTTTTTCTGATTTCATACAGATACATGATATGTGGATGTGTACTATGTAAGGTCAGAAATATAAAAAGCATAATTGGATAAATAATCGGTAAATATACATGTATAAACTGAAAAGGCATTTCTAGCAACAAAATCAATACTGCACTCATCCAAAATATAAAATATATCATAAACATTTTGAATGTTGAAGCATT
>CAXRJA010000063.1:0-8559 GCA_964230965.1 Acholeplasmataceae bacterium
CCGAGTTCTTCATATATACCGATGAACAATTAGATTTATTGATCGAACATCAACCAAAAACAAAAGCGGAGTTTATCAAAGTGAAAGGATTTGGAGAGAAAAAATATAAGAACTTTGGTAAAGAGGTCATTCAACTCTTTATAACATACAAACTAAAATAATGTTTAATAGAAAAAAAGTCACTTAATGTGGCTTTTTATTTATGCTATACTATAAAAAAAGAAAGGATTAGATTATGAAAAAATTTTTTAGTATATTATTTATTTGTATGTCTTTATTTCTTCTTGCATCTTGTGATTCTCTTCCAGCAGACGTAGTTTCTGAGAATTTATCACAAGAAGCAGACCAATTTAAGATACTTAGAAAAATTGTTTTTTACAATGGTATCACAGATGCATATATGTTTGCAATGGAAGGGTATTGTAGCATTATGGCTGATGTCTATGACAATCAATTAGAAGTGACTTGTAAAGTTGGTGAGGATGAATATGAAAAACACTTTCTAGGATTATCAGACAACGTCACTTATTTTGTTCTTCAACTGGAAACCACAAATGTTTCTGAATTCCATTATAAAGTATATCTAAGACCAGAAACATTAATTCCTGATATTGAAGTTCAAACAGATAATCAAAATGGAAATTAATTAAATAAAAAAGAGCAATTAAAAAATAATAAAATACCTTCTAAGCTGTCGGTCGGGGGTTCGAATCCCTCCTGAAACGCCATAGGAAGACTATAAAAGCCATTTTGATGGCTTTTATTTTTTTTATTTTAGTTTAAATAACAAATTTATTGCAAATTTTAATTTTTCATATATAATGCTTTTATACAATTTAAAAGCAAAAGAGGCAGCGATGCAAATTAGCACTGTTTTGAGAAGTAATTCAATGAAAAACAGGAAAGGTAATCATAAAATGAAAATACATCTATCATTACTAAAAATTCCAGTATCAAACATAGAAACATCCCTTAAATTTTATGAAGAACAACTTCAAATAAACAATATTTTTTATGTTCAAGAATACGGGTGGGCACAATTTGATTTAGATGGTATCTCGTTTGCTTTATATCAAATCAATAAAGGTGGCGGTTCAAGAACACTAGGTGGGTCGATTGACTTTCATTTTGCGATGGATGCAAATGTATTTGATGACGTAGCGCCACAATGGTTATCCAATCATTTACTGAAAGAGAACATGATTCATACTGGGAATGATGGTTCTACATTTGTAGAGCTACTTGATCCAGATCAAAATGAACTTAAAATTATACGTATAGAGAAATAGCCAATTAATGGCTATTTTTTATGTATTCATGAAACGCGAAAGAAAAGCTTTCGTTCTCTCTTTTTGAGGAGAAACAAAGAGCTGATCATTGTTTTGACACCAATTGGTGTAATTTACTTCATTGCAATCGGAGCAGGGTAGAGAAAGAGGACACGGCATCAAAAGCATTTATGAAAAAGAAACTTCTTGAACTTCGTGAAACATTGATTAAGAAATATGATTATGCCGAATTCTTTATTTATACCGATGAATAATTAGACCGTTTGATCGAACATCAACCAAAAACAAAAGCGGAGTTTATCAAAGTGAAAGGATTTGGAGAGAAGAAACACACTAGCTTTGGTAAAGACGTGATTTAACTCTTTATAACATACAAACTAAAATAATGTTTAATAGACAAAAGAAAAGCCACTTAACGTGGCTTTTTTTATATTTATATGATGTAATACTATCGCTTATTTTTTAAGTTCACTTTCCCATTGACATAGAAACAAGAAATATATTATGATAATTATAAACAAATGTAATATTTTAAACAAATGTTTAAAATAGAAAGTGAGTGAGACTGTGAAATTAAATAAAAATGAACACATTGTCTTGAACGCTTTGCGTAAAAATCCTTATATTAGTCAAAAAGAACTCTCTGAATTATTAAAACTTTCAAGACCTTCAATCGCGAATTATATTTCGTCTCTTCAAAAAAAAGGATTTATTTTAGGAAAGCCATATGCGTTAAGAGAAGACACATATGTTACATGTATTGGAGGTGCGAATATGGATATCACTTTACACTTAGAAGATGTCATGACGTACGGTACTTCTAACCCTGTATCATCTTCGTATTCTCTTGGGGGTGTTATTCGAAATGTTGGTGAAAATTTAGCACGTTTAGATGCGAATGTTTCATTAATGAGTTTAGTAGGTGATGATCGATTCGGTGAAGAAATTCTTGAAAAATCAAATAAAATCATGGAAGTGTTTGCCACTGAGCGGGTTCAAGGAGAAGTTACGGGTAGTTATTATTCTGTGATTGATCAAAATGGTAACATGATTGCAGGTTTTGCAAATATGGACATCAACCGTTTAATGAATCGATCATGGATCATTGAGCATAAAAGACATATTCAAATGAGTGATTGGGTGATTGCAGATCTCAATATTTCAAAGGAAGCAATGGGAGCAATTATTGAGAATTGTATTCATGAAGATACAAAGTTATGTATTATTGGCGTTTCAAGTCCAAAAATGAAACACTTACCCGATGATTTAAATGGTGTTGAAATCATCATATGTAATAAACATGAAACACAAACATATTTTAAAACGAATGAAGATGATGGTAAAGCATTATGTAAATTGTGGCTAGATGCTGGTGTTAAAAAAGCAATTGTAACCTCAGGGATTAAAGGGTCTTTCTATGGAGAAAGTACGCATATTCAACATCAAAAAGCCTACTTGGTAAAAAAAAATAACATTGTAGATGTTACTGGTGCTGGCGATGCATTTAGCAGTGCGGTGATTTATGGATTAATATCAGGTAATACACTAGATAAAAGTGTTCAAATGGGTGCGATTAACTCAAGTTTAACGATACAAACACCGTATGCCGTTAATCCGAATGTTTCACTTAAAAAAATTCAAAAGGAGATTGAAACATATGAAAAATAACAATTATTTAGAAATTAAGGATGATGTAAGAAACGCTTTAGAAAATAATTTGCCGGTTGTTGCATTAGAATCAACGATTATTTCTCATGGAATGCCATATCCTCAAAATGTTGAAATGGCGAAAAAAGTAGAAAATATCATTCGCTCTGAAGGTGCAATTCCCGCGACGATTGCAATTATGAATGGGAAAATTAAAATTGGACTTACAGATGAAGATCTTGAGACGCTTGCACAATCACCTAAAGTCTATAAAGTGTCACGACGTGATATTGCTAAAGTCATCACGGATAAATCGATGGGAGCAACAACAGTAGCATCTACAATGATTTGTGCAGAAATGGCAGGAATTCAATTTTTTGTGACAGGCGGTATTGGTGGTGTGCATCGTGGCTTTGAAAAAACACTTGATATATCTGCAGACTTAGAAGAACTTTCTCAATCCAATGTGAATGTGATATGTGCAGGTGCAAAAGCGATTTTAGATCTTTCTCGTACCATGGAGTATTTAGAAACAAAAGGTGTGAGTGTCGTTGGTTTTCAAACAAAAGTATTGCCAGCATTTTATACAAGAACAACAAACATACCGTTACAAGCATATGTTGAAAGTGAAAAAGAATTAGCCAATATCATTTACTCTAAAAATCAATTAAAACTTAAAGGTGGCATTCTAATTGTTAATCCAATACCTGAGGAATCTTCTTTGAATTCAGCTTTTATCAACGGTATTATTGATGAAGCTATAGAAAAAAGCATTAAAGATGGAATAGAGGGGAAAGATGTGACACCTTATTTACTTAAAACCATCGTTGAAAAAACCAAAGGAAAAAGTCTTAAAGCGAACTTAGCACTTGTGTATAATAATGCAAAAGTTGGTGCAAGAATCGCAAAAGTATATAGCGAAAACAATAAGAAAGAATATCATGTTTGATCATACACATGAATCCATCGAAGCTGTCTTATCAGTATATGTAGATACTACCGAGAAAAAAATCAAACAGTATCCTGCAAAAAGGAAAAAGCAATGGGCAATTTTATTTTATTTACACCAGTTTTTTGATTCTAATAAGAATTACTCTGAAAGTGATGTCAATGAAGTTTTAAGACCTTGGTTTGAAGATTATGTAAGACTCAGAAGAGATTTAATTGATTTTCATTTTTTAAGAAGAAAAGATGATGGTTCGATCTATAAAAAACAAGTGGTAAACCTTTAAATTTTATTTAATAAGGTGTATAATAGGTGTGGCTTGGAGGCTATCATGAAAAGAAAAACAAAAATTGTATGCACATTAGGACCATCCGTGGATAATAAAGAAATGATTGGGAAACTTATAGATGCCGGCATGAATGTCGCGCGTCTAAATTTTTCGCATGCAAACCATGAAGAGCATAAAAATAGAATTCATATGGTGCGAGAAATTGCCAAAGATAAAGGACGTATTATTGGTATTTTAGCAGACACAAAAGGTCCAGAAATACGTACAGGACAATTTGTAAACGGATCTGCAACATTTAAAAAAGGTGATGTTGTTGACGTTGTGTCTGAAAATATATTAGGTTCGAAACAATCCTTTCATATCGATAGTAAAGAATTGTTTGAAGACATTGAAGTCGGTCAATATATTCTCATTGATGATGGGAAGATGCGATTAGATATCTTAGAAAAGAAACCAGGTGTGCTTACATGTAAAGTATTTAATAATGGTGTGATTAAAACAAAAAAAGGTGTTAATGTACCCAATGTAAAATTATCGATGCCATTTGTTTCAAAAAAAGATAGAGAAGATATCATATTTGCGGCAAATGAAGGTGTCGATATGTTTGCATTATCATTTGTCAGACGTAAAGAAGATGTTTTAGAAGTGAAAGAGATTCTTACATCTATTAACAAACCATATGTAGAAATTATTGCAAAAATTGAAAATCAAGAAGGCGTTGACAATTTAGATGATATTTTATCTGTTGCCGATGGTGTGATGGTTGCAAGAGGTGATTTAGGTGTTGAAGTATCGACACAACTTGTCCCAATTTATCAAAAGAAAATCATTACCAGAGCGAATGAATTAGGTAAACCTGTAATTACTGCAACACACATGTTAGAATCGATGATGTCTAATCCTAGACCAACAAGAGCAGAGGCGAGTGATGTTGCGAACGCAATCTTAGATGGATCAGATGCGATCATGTTATCAGGAGAATCTGCTGCTGGTGATTATCCAATTGAGGCAGTACTTACAATGGATACCATTGCAAAAGCCATTGAAGAAACCATTAATTTTCAATTAAGACTCAATAAAATGTCTACATTTGCGAGTCAAACGGTATCAGATGCCATTGGTGTAGCCGTTGCTCAAACCGCACTTACACTTCCCAAAGCAGAAGTCATCATGGCATTCACAGAAACTGGTGGTACCGCAAGACGATTATGTAAATTTAAACCTTCAGTACCAGTTGTAGCGATTACAAATAGAGAGGATACCGCAAGAAAACTCACTTATTATTTTGGTGTTCATGCAGCGATTAGAAATAATGTCACAGACATTAATGCATATGATAAAGTTGCAACAGATGTTGCCAAAGATTATGGATTTGAAGCTGGAACGACCATCATTATTACATCAGGTTGGGCCCAACAACATGGAACCACCAATACGCTGAGAATTATTGATGTGAAATAAATATAAAAAGACGATATATACGTCTTTTTTTATGCTATAATTCTTAAGTGAGCATAAAGCTAATGAAGACCCTTTTTGGGACAAAAGAATTTTATAAAAAAGTCGGTATCATTGCAATTCCAATTGTTTTGCAACAATTCATTATTGCCTCAGTGAATTTAGTTGATAATTTAATGGTAGGTCAGCTGGGTGAACCGTCAATTAATGCTGTTACAATTGTGAATCAACTAAATTTTGTTGTGATGATTGTCACCTTCGGTGTGATGGGTGGTGCAGGGATTTTTACTGCACAATTTTTTGGCGCAAAAAAACAAGATGAATTAAAAATGTCATATCGTTATAAAATGGCGGCTGCTGTCTTATTTTCTTCTACGGCATTTTTACTCTTTATTTTATTTGGTCAGACAATGATTGGATGGTTTGCATCAAAATCTGAAACCATTTCACTTGGTATGGATTACTTGAATATTGTTCAATTTGGTGTGTTTCCGTTTATTATATCGTTAGCCATTACAACGACATTCAGAGAGACTGGGACAACAAAACCACTGCTCTATATTTCATTATTTGCGCTCATAATGAATGCAGCAATTAATTATGTCTTAATCTTTGGGTATCTTGGTTTTGAACCAATGGGTGTCAGAGGTGCTGCAATCGGAACTGTCATTGCAAGATATATTGAAATGGGATTATTATATTTGTTAATGATTGTAAAAAAAGCACCTTTTTATGCAAAACTATTTACAATTTTTAGCATCCCTAAATCACTTACGAAAAAAATTAGTTTAAAAGCACTGCCACTTACCATTAATGAAGTGTTTTGGTCTGTTGGACAAACGATGTTTATTTTTGCTTTTAGCTTAAGAGGTGAAACGGCACTCGCCGCAATGAATGTGAATAATGCTGTTTCTCAAATAGTCTTTGTGACCTTTTCTGGGATTGCAACGGCTGTTGCCGTCATGGTAGGAAATACACTAGGTGAAAATAAATTAGAAGAAGCTGAAAGTAATGCCTATAAACTCATGATGGTCGCATTTTTATCTGCTGTTGTTGTAGGAAGCTTGCTTTTCATAATGGCACCCTTTGTTGTCGGTTTATATGACATTTCTGATCAAACCTATGAGTGGGCACTGATTACGACACGATATAATAGTGTCCTTATATGGTTGTATAGTGTTAATGTAGCCATTTATTTCACATTGAGAAGTGGTGGTGACATGCGTTCGACCGTGTATGCAGATGCTGGATTCACTTGGGTGATTATGGTACCAATTGCATTAATATTAGCTTATTTTACAAATTTAGATGTGACATGGTTATTTCTATTAGTAAAAGGAACTGAACTTCTCAAATTCTTTTATGCACTTGGACTCATAAAGAAAAAAAGATGGTTACAAAACCTTACAAATGAAACCATCATATAAGTATGTTATAATTTAAAAAGGAGAAAAACATGCCGAAATTAAACCAATTAAACCAACTTGCTGAACTTGCAGTATCTGTTGGTGTCAATGTACAAAAAGATCAAATGGTAGTAGTACGCGCACCCATTGATTCACGCGATTTTGTAAGAAGAATTACCGAACAAGCATATAAAAAAGGCGCATCAAAAGTGTTAGTGCTTTGGAGTGATGATGAAATTTCAAAATTAAATTACACATATCAAAGTGATAACGTTTTACAAGAAATACCTGATTATTTAAAAGCGCAGTATCAGTATGCGCTAGATCAAGGTGCATGCTTCATATCTGTCTCCTCACCCAATCCAGGTATCTTTAAAGATGTGGATGGTAAGAAACTTCAGTTATCTCAACTTGCATCTTCTAAAGCATTAAAGTTTTTTAGAGAATTCATGATGGGTAATAAAACTCAATGGACCATTGTCGCGGCATCAAATGCATCATGGGCAAAACAAGTATTCCCAGAACTTGAAGAAGAAGCTGCAATTGAAGCATTGTGGGATCTCATTTTTAAGGCATCACATGTTGATGGCAAAACACCTGTACAAGATGTATGGGATAAGCACAACGCGCGTCTCGCAGCTCATGATAATTATTTAAATGGTCAAAACTTTTCAGCATTAAAATTCAAAAATGAACTTGGTACAGATATTGAAGTTGGTCTTGTTGAAGATCATATTTGGGTAGGCGGTGGTGAACACGCGACGACAGGGGTTTATTTTAATCCTAACATTCCTACAGAAGAAAATTTTACAATGCCAGATAAATATCGAGTTCATGGAAAAGTTGTTGCATCAAAACCTTTAAACTATCAAGGTAAAATTATTAAAGATTTTTATTTTGTTTTTAAAGATGGACAAGTGATTGAATATAATGCAAAAGAAGGTAAAGATGCACTTGATAACTTGCTTGCAACTGATGAAGGCTCTAAATATATTGGAGAAATTGCACTTGTTGAGCATGCATCACCGATTTCTCAAATGAAACGTATTTTATTTTCAACATTATTTGATGAAAATGCATCTTGCCATATTGCGCTCGGGCGTGCCTATCCAATGAATATTAAAGGTGGATTAACATCTACAATTAATGATCTTGTGAAACGTGGCTACAATGAATCACAATCACATGTGGATTTTATGTTTGGAACCGAGGATTTATCAATTATTGGTGTAAAACAAGATGGTTCTGAAGTCGTTGTATTTAAAGATGGAGCGTATGCGTATTAATGTTTTTTGACACCTTGTTATTTTCACTGAATGCAATACTTCCTGTTATCCTATTAATCTTATTAGGCTACTATTTAAAGAAGAAGGGTTTCATAGAAGAATATTTGATTCGTAAAATGAATCAATATATCTTCATGATTGCCCTTCCTTTATTGTTTTTTTATAATATTTATCAAACAGACACTTTAAAAAATGTAGATATCGGTATGTTGCTTTTTAGTGCTTCTGGACTTGTATT
>CAXRJA010000064.1:0-7319 GCA_964230965.1 Acholeplasmataceae bacterium
ACACAATGGTCTACACTCTTTCCCTACACGACGCTCTTCCGATCTGAGATGCAGGTCCATTACACATGGAACTTAACTTAACAAGAGCGAAATTTAATGAAATTACAGCGGACTTAATTGATCGCTGTGAAGCACCTGTAAGAACAGCTTTAAAAGATGCAAAAATGGGATCAAATGATATTCATCAAGTGTTATTAGTTGGTGGATCAACACGTATTCCAGCTGTACAAGAACTTGTAAAAAAACTATTAAATAAAGAACCAAACAAGTCGGTGAACCCAGATGAAGTTGTTGCCATGGGTGCAGCGATTCAAGGTGGTGTTCTTGCAGGGGATGTAAAAGATGTATTGTTATTAGATGTTACGCCTCTATCACTTGGTATCGAAACTATGGGAAATGTATTTACAAAACTTATTGAACGTAATACAACCATACCGTCATCTAAATCACAAGTCTTTTCAACAGCTGCAGATAATTAACCAGCCGTCGATATTCATGTTTTACAAGGTGAAAGACCAATGGCTTCAGATAATAAAACACTTGGTCGATTCCAGTTATCTGATATTCCAGCTGCTCCAAGAGGTGTCCCTCAAATTGAAGTGACATTTGATATTGATGCCAATGGGATTGTTTCAGTAAAAGCAAAAGATTTAGGTACTAACAAAGAACAAAATATTACAATCACAGGAAACGAATCACTTTCTCAAGAAGAAATTGATCGTATGATTAAAGAAGCTGAAGAAATGGCCGAAGCAGATAAATTAAGACGCGAAGAAGCGGATTTAAGAAATGAAGCATCAAACTTATCTTTCCAAACTAA
The DNA here is from genome assembly GCA_964230965.1 of Acholeplasmataceae bacterium. Taxonomy (GTDB): domain Bacteria; phylum Bacillota_I; class Bacilli_A; order Acholeplasmatales; family Acholeplasmataceae; genus UBA8290. The sequence continues at coordinate 821 of CAXRJA010000064.1, forward strand.
AAAAGCACTTGATGACCTTAAAGATGATGTTGAGGACAAAGAGAAAGAAGATGTTGAAGCTAAAATCAATGCTTTAGAAGAAGCTCTCAAGGGTAATGATATTGAGGCGATTAAAGCAGCGAAAACAGCGTTAGAAACAGTTGCTCAAGGCATTGCACAAAAAGCTTATCAAAAAGCACAACAGGAACAACAAGCACAATCTACAGATACAAACGAAGACAATACATCAAATGACGACAATACTGTAGATGCTGAATTTGAAGCAAAAGACTAAAACAAAATTGGAGTTAACACATGGCGGATAAACGCGATTACTATGATGTTTTAGGGTTAAAGAAAGGTGCATCTGAAGATGAAATCAGAAAAGCATACCGCTCATTAGCCAAAAAATATCATCCAGATGTATCGTCTGAGCCCGATGCAGAATCAAAATTTAAAGAAGTCCAAGAGGCATATGATACATTAAGCGATAGTGAGAAACGCCAGATGTATGATCAATATGGACACCAAGGCAATCCTTTTGATGGATTTTCAGGTGGTGGTGGATTTGAAGGTTTTGGCGGTTTTGGAGACATTTTCTCTCAGTTTTTTGGAGGCGGTTCTCAAAGACAAACAAGACGTTCATATGATGGGCCACAACGTGGTGAAGATATTGAAAAAGTCATGACCATAGATTTTATGGAAGCCGCACTAGGTATCAAAAAAGATGTTTCTGTTGATATCGAAGACACGTGTCATACATGTGGTGGCTCAGGTGCAGCATCTAAAGATGACATTGAAACATGTTCAAGGTGTCATGGTGATGGACATATTAATGTCGATCAGCGCACGATGTTTGGTACCATTCGTTCTCAACAAGTATGTAATCAGTGTGGTGGTCGTGGTAAAGTTATTAAGAAACGTTGTAACACATGTCATGGCTCTGGTAAAGTAAGACAAACTAAAAAAGTGTCAGTCAACATTCCTGCAGGTGTCGATAATAATATGACACTCAAAGTTGCTGGATACGGACATGGTGGTACAAAAGGTGGATCCCACGGTGATTTATTCTTAACGTTTAGAATTAAACCACATAAAGTCTTCAAAAGAGAAAGAGACCATATTCACTTAAATGTACCTTTAACAATTACACAAGCAGTACTTGGAACATCCATTGATATTCCGACCATTTATGGTGAAGTGACGCTTAAAATACCTGCAGGTACATCACATGGTACGGTTCTTAAGATGGGAGGACAAGGCATTGCCAATGTCCAAAATAAGAAAAAAGGGGATCAACTCGTGCATTGTATGGTTGATATTCCTAAAAACTTGTCAGGTGAAGAGAAAAAACTCTTTGAAAAACTTGCAAGTTTAGAAAGTAAAAAACAAGCATCAGCTTGGGAAAAATTTAAAAATTTATTTAAATAAGGAAAACCATGGTAGAAAGACATCTATCATGGTTTTTTTTTGATGCAATGATATAATAATCTTAGAGGTGATGACAATGACATTAATAAAACATCATAACTTAGGACAATTAAAACCTTACTTTTATTTTGCTCTTGAGGAATATGCAATGCAAACATTACTAAAAAAACATGAAAGTTTTTTCTTTACTTGGGAAATTGAAGGTGTTGTCGTAGGAAAAAACCAACTCATAGAAAATGAGGTGAATTTAGCTTACTGTAAAGACAATAACATTGATATTTACAGACGTCCAACTGGTGGCGGATGTGTGTATGCAGATGAAAGGAACACAATGTTCTCCATGATAACGTCTAAAAAGAACGAGTCCTTTTCTTTTAAAACATATTTAACGAAAATTATTGATGCGATGGATGCATTAGGCGTAAACATTGAATTTAGTGGAAGAAATGATTTGTTGTATGAAGGAAAAAAAATCTCTGGAAATGCATTTCTTCAAAATAAATACGGGATGCTCATGCATGGTACATTTTTATATGACTGTGATTTAGAAACGATGGTTCGTGCAATTTCACCAAGTGATGAAAAACTTGTCTCAAAAGGCATAGAATCCGTTAGATCTCGTGTCACAAATATGAAACCATTTTTAAATGGTCGTTCTCAAAAAGCACTTATTGAACATTTTGAAAATTATATTACAACAAATGTATATGAACTTACAAATGAAGACATCGAAAAGATTCAAGCACTCTCACTTAAATATCAAAATCGCGCATACATTTACAGAAAACAACCTGCTCATACAAAAGTTTTAAAACAACGTATTCCAGGTGGTTTATTTGAACTTGTATTAGATATTCATCACGGAAAAATTGAAAAACTTCAAATTCAAGGAGATTTCTTTGATATTAATCCACTCGATACATTTGAAGTGAAATTTGATAATGTTGATTATACAGAAGAAGCCATCGATAAAGTTCTTAAGGAAATCAATATTAAAGACTATGTTTTAGATGCAGATAATGAATCATTTAAAACCTTATTATTGTCTGGTATTATTGAATAAAATCATTGACAATTAAGCACGGATTCGTTATACTATTTCAGTTGAGGTTACATTATGAATATACCTTTATTACCTACCCAACAAACACAATCAATTATGATTGATATTAAAGATCATCAAGTTATTGACATTTTAAATATTCCAACTTTTAAACTTCAATATGACATTATTGAAAAAAGTCATTATTTTCAACTTTCTGTTCAAGCAACGATTCAATTAGAGCTTGCTTGTTCAAAAACATTAAAACCTGTGCCATATGAAATGGACATTGACACAGATATTACATTCGGTGATTTAGATGAATGTGATTTCATTTTTTCAAAAACAATTAATATGAATGACATCGTTTTAGGTATTATTGTTTCTGAAAAACCATACATAATCTATCATAAAGACGCTTTAGAAGAACCAACATCATCATAAGGAGGTGAATGCATGGCAGTTCCTTTTAGAAGAACTGGTAAAACCGCAAAAAGAAAAAGACGTACACACTATAAATTACAAGCACCAACATTAGTTGTTTGCCCACAAACTGGAGAGTTTACTCTTCCACATCGTGTGACTCCAAATAGCGGTTATTACAAGGGACAACTTGTTTTAGCAAAAAAACAATCAAAACAAGAAGAATCATAAGAAGGGTGCAGAGGCACCTTTTTCTTATTCTAAAATTGAACGTCATTGAATATGTCAAAAACGCCGCATATCTCTGTTTTACTAGAAGCTTCAATCGATGCACTCAATATCGATCCGTCTGGTATATATGTTGATGGTACGTTTGGTGCAGGTGGACACAGTTATCATATTTTGAAACACTTACAAAGTGGTCATTTATACGCATTTGATCAAGATTTACATGTAAATCCTAGTAAGGATACACGTTTTAAAGATCATGCATCATTCACGTTTATTCAACATAATTTCTCAACAATGAAACAAACACTCAACCAGTTCGGTGTTGAAGAAGTGGATGGTATCTTACTTGATCTTGGTATGTCATCCATGCATATTGATCAGGCTGAGAGAGGATTTTCTTACATGAAAGATGGTCCACTCGACATGCGTATGAATCAATCACTAATGTTAACAGCTGAAACCGTCTTAAATACCTACGACCATCATCAGTTACTGAAAGTTTTTCGTGACTTTGGCGAAATAGAAAAACCACATGTCTTTGCAAATGTTATTATTAAAAATAGACCTTATAAAACGACACTTGATCTAGTAAAAGTCACCGATATATTTTTTAAAAACAAAAAAGGCCATTCAGCTAAATCAGTTTTTCAAGCGTTAAGAATTGAAGTGAATCAAGAATTAAAAGTCTTAGAAGATGTTTTACAACAATCGTTAACGTTACTTAAACCAGGTGGAAGACTTGTTGTGATAACATTTCATTCACTTGAAGATCGCATCGTAAAACATTTTATGAAAGAAAATAGCTTTGTAAAGGAATTAAAAGGATTACCAATTCAATCCAGTCAGATACCACCAATGAAACTGATCACAAAAAAACCAATCCTTCCTTCTAAAGAAGAAATCAGTTTGAATTCTAGAAGTGCATCGGCGAAATTAAGAGTCAGTGAAAAACAAGTAAATCATAGTATAATATAACTGTAGGTGAGCGATGATTTGGATTTATGGTGGTGCTTTTAATCCACCAACGAAAGCACATCTTAACATTGTAAAAACATTAAAGTCAATGTATCCCGATGATCACATCATGATTGTTCCAGTTGGGAATGATTATCAAAAGTCATCTTTAATTGATTTTTTTCATCGTTATCATATGTGTCAACTGACATTTGAAGATACAATCATTTCAACAATAGAACATGATCAAAAATATCAAGGAACACGTGCATTACTTGAAGCCATCAAGAATGAAAGGCAACAAGAAGTAGGATTTGTGATCGGTGCAGATCAACTAAAAAATCTTACAAAGTGGATCAACTACGAATCTCTAATAAACACTTTTCCATGCATGATATTTACAAGAGCAGATGTGAATATGGATGATTATCAATCACTATTAAAAATGTTTTATCGCTATCAAATAATCACCTTTGATTATCCCATTGCATCCACGATGATACGAAACCATTTGAAAGATCATTTAGACCATTTAGATCCTAAAGTAGTAGGATACATTGAAATGCACGGATTATATAAGGAGTAATATGTATCAACAAGGTATGTTAAAAGTTGCTGCTGCAACACCACCAATTGAAGTTGGAAATATCCCTTTCAATGCAAAGGTTATTTTAAACATGCTTAATGAACTTAAAGCCTCTATTGTTGTATTTCCAGAGCTTACGATTACTGGATATAGTGCCTCTGATATGTTTTATCAAGAAGCTTTTATCAATCAAGCCAAAGAAGGACTTAAAACCATTCTCAAGGAAACAACCTATCAAGGAATATATATATTAGGCATACCACTAGATATTTATGGTGCATTATATAATACTGCAGTCGTGTGTCAGCAAGGCAAAATACTTGGTGTTGTACCAAAGTTTTATATTCCAAATCACCATGAGTTTTATGAAAAAAGATGGTTTCATAGTGGTAGAGATACTCATATGACATCTATACATTTATTAGATCAAGAAGTTCCTTTTGGCACGCTTATCTTTTTAGAGCCGAATAAAAATATTCGTTTTGGTGTTGAGATTTGTCAAGATTTATGGGCTACTTATGCGCCATCAGATGATATGAGTTTGGCAGGTGCAAATGTGATTTTTAATTTATCTGCATCCTCAGAATATGTACATAAAGACCAAATAAGACGTGTCGCAGTATTAGATCATTCTAGAAAGCAAATGGGTGCTTATATATACACTTCCACTGGGACATTTGAATCCACTTCAGAAGTACCGTATTCTCCACATCAACTCATTGCTGTTTCAGGTGAACTTGTTGCAGAACATTTATCTTATGACATAACACCAAATGTATTAACTGCAGATATTGATATCGAGGGTATTAACTTTTTAAAGCGACAAGATTCAACCTATCGTGACATGCATTTTAAACATCTTTATACGTATCAATTTATTCATTTCAATCTTAATGACACAACGTCATATACATTTGATACGCCTTTAAATCCATTACCATTTATTCCATTAAATGAACGTATGGATGCTGTCGAACAAGTCTATCAACTTCAAGTGGCATCACTCGTAAAAAGAGTCTCCACGATGCCAAAAGATGCATCTAATATTATTGTTGGAATTTCAGGAGGGTTAGATTCAACACTTGCATTGTTATGTGCACATCAAGCAGTTTTAAAATTAAACAAAGACTCAAAATCTATTATAGCCGTAACAATGCCAAGTAACGTTACCTCAAAAGCAACAAAATCTAGAGCTCTTACATTGATGGAACACTTAGGTGTCAAAATTCTTGATATTCCAATTAAAGATGTACTTGATCCACATTTAAAAGGATTAAGTCATGATGATTTAGATGTAACGTATGAAAATGCACAAGCACGAATTAGAACACTATATTTGATGAATTTAGCCAATAAATATGAAGGGTTTGTTTTAGGCACAGGAGATTTATCAGAAATCGCACTAGGCTTTATGACATACAATGGCGATCATATGAGTATGTATGCGATTAATAGTGGTCTTCCAAAAACTTGGGTACGTATGTTAGTGGTACATTACCAAAACATATATCCTTCAATTAAACAAACACTTCAAGCAATTTTAGATGCTCCGGTTACACCTGAATTACTTGAGAATCAAGATAGTGAAGAAGCGATTGGTAGATATGATATCAATGATTTCATGTTATATCATCATCTTGTTCAAGGTGCGGACGAAGACAAAATGAACTTTTTATTACATCATGCATATCATCTTACAGTAGAAGAATCTAATGACTATGTCACAAGATTTTTCAAACGTTTTTATGCATCTCAATTTAAACGTCAAACCATGCCAGAAGGACCAAAATTACTTAATTTTAGTTTATCTCCAAGAGGAGAATATCGCTTGCCAAGTGATATTAAAAACCATG